>JAPPED010000001.1 GCA_028824295.1 Rhodospirillales bacterium
CTCATCGGGACGCTGGAAGTAGTTGGGTGGCCCGTAGTTGAAGGTAGTGCCGTCCCGGGGCACGAACTGGTCGCGCTCTACCTTGTAGTCGAAGCCGTCCAGATCCTGCGCCTTCAGCAGGCCAAAGTCCGAAAAGGTGCCCTGGGGCTGGGTGGCGGAGCCAGAACACATGGTCAGATCGCTGCTCAAGGCACACGAACTGTAGTCCCGGTCCCCTTGGAGGACCGCCTCGATATCGCGGTACGTTGCATAGACCGTGACGTTGCCCCGGCCGCCACCGAAGCCAGTTCCGGCCACCAGCGATGCATTCGAGATGTCGCCATCCCGGATCGAACCGTCGGCAGTTTGGTAGCCGGCCTCCCGCACGATTCGCTGCCAGCGCCCGTCATCGTTGCCGTGCTGGTACTGGCTGAATTGATACTGAAGCTTGACGCCCTCGAAGTCGTTCAGGAGCCGGAAATTCACGACACCGGCCACAGCGTCCGATCCGTAGGTGGCCGAGGCGCCGCCCGTCAGCACGTCGACGGTCTCGATCAGCGCGCCCGGGATCTGGTTGACGTCGGCGCCGATGCCCCCTTGGAGCGGCGACCCGACCGGGACGCGGCGGCCGTTGACCAAAACGAGCGTACGGGCGGCCCCCAGCCGGCGGAGATTGAGCGTTGCCGTACCGGTGGCGCTGTTGGACTGGCCTGCCCCCTGTTGGACGAATACCTGCGGGAGGTCGCGGAGCATGTCCTCCACCCGGACGGTGCCCCGGGATGATAGGTCCTCCGCATCCGTCCGCACCAAGGGACTGGAGCTGGTCAGATCAGGCCTTCGGATGCGCGTTCCAGTTACGATCAGCCGCTCAAGCTGCTGCAGTTCCGGGTCGGTGGCAGGATTCTCGTGATCCGATGCCAGGGAGGCTTTCGGGTCGGCCAGCAGGAGCAACGTCACGACGGCCCAACAGCTAATTCGCAAGAAGGTACGTGCCATCGTGTTTCCTCCCCGACGGTCTGCCTTCCCAGGCCGTTTGCCACGGAAGGCATCCGCTGCGCTCGGCGCCGCCAGCGGACAGCTCGTGACTGCCGCTGGACCAGAAATCGCCAATTGGGCGAGCGGTTGCCTGAGGACACCCGTCGATCATGTCGGCCGCGTGTCCGGACCCGCCGACATCGCCGCGATCGGCGGCGCGGGGGGTGGGCGCTTCACGATCCCTGACGCGGGAGATCGTACACCAGGCCCAGTCCTCGCACGTCCGCGTAGGGCCCAAGCGCGATGTGTAGCTGCCATACTCGCTGGCCCGATGCGCTCGGCTCTCCATGACTCCGGTAGCGTGCCGGTGACGGACCCTGCTTCTGCTTCCACCCTTTGGGCTACGGGACCCATGATCAATGGGTACATCGCCACCGCGGTTGACGGGCCCCGGGGCGTCGACGAGAACAAGGTGCCGCGCCGTCGGGCGTGGCGGCATCCGCATCTGCCGGGCGTCCGTGACCTTCATGCCCGGGAACCGTTAGGCCGGAAGCACGCGGGCGCAGGCCGTCTTGCGAGGGTGCCAGCATGAGTGCTCGCCCAACTCTGCATCTGCTCAAGATCGCTCAGGGGATCGAGTCGCCGGTCGCGCTACGCCGGGCGCAGCAGCGTCGCCTCCGCTCGGCTGCCAAGGGGCAAGGGCGGCTCGCCCATTTCACCCGTAATCGTCCGGTGCGCGCTGCCGAACTCTTGGCGGGCGGGTCGATCTACTGGGTGATCCGGGGGCATATCTCGGTTCGACAGCGTTTGCTGGACATCGTGGACGCGACCAATGCCAGAGGTACCCAAGGGGTGGAACTGGTGTTTCACCCGGACTTGGTCACGACCGAACCGCGCCGCCATCGGGCGTTCCAGGGCTGGCGGTATCTCGATGCAAGCCTGGCGCCGCCGGACCGGGCCACCGTCATTGATCCAGGTCTGCCCGACTCGTTGGCCCGAGACCTGTATCGTCTTGGATTGCTGTAACGGCCTCAGCTGCAGCATGCACCACGCGGCGTGAATCCATATCTTCACTTTTGCGCGCTACGATTTCACGGTGCATCCCAATTGGAGTTTCCCCATGAAGAAATTTGCAGGTCTGTTGATCGCCGGAGTATTTACTGCCGGTCTCGCCCCCGCCGCGTCGGACGCGCATGTCGAGATGCGCCCGATGCTGACCCTCGGGATGGCCAAGGCCATGGCCGATGCCTGCGAGGCGTTTCGCGAGACCCAAGAGAACTTCCGGGCCGTCAACATTGCGATTGTTGATCGTGGGGCGGACCTGGTGCTGTTCCGACGCCAGAACGACGCTTTCCTCGGCAGCTTCGAGATCGCATTGCGGAAGGCGCAGTCGGCTGCCCGCCTGCCCATTCCAACGCGCACGCTCGGCGAAATCGTGCACGGGAAGGACGGACAACCCGGCCGGGCGCCCGCGCTTGGCGAGTTTCACCATGTGACCGCCTTGACCGGAGGACTGCCGATTCGCATGGCTGACGGTGCGTTGGTCGGCGCGATTGGCATCAGCGGCGCGACGGGAGACCAGGACGAGCAGTGCGCGCAGGCGGCGATCGACGCGGTCGCCGACATGCTGCAGTAGGAGCGTCCGATGCACGACCTCGCCGTCCGCAATGCGTTGATCGTCGACGGTACCGGCAAGCCGTCGTTTCACGGTGACTTGGCGGTGGAAAACGGGCAGGTGGTTGCCCGGGGCGGCGAGGTCGGCAGCGCCCGGGAGACGATCGATGCGGACGGGCTGGCGCTGGCACCCGGGATTGTCGACACGCATACGCATTTCGATGCACAGCTGACCTGGGATCCGAGCGCCTCGCCATCGCCGTCGCTGGGTGTCACCACCGTCGTGATCGGCAATTGCGGCTTCACGATCGCGCCGTGCCGCGAACAGGACCGCGACGCGACGTTGCGGAATCTCACGCATGTGGAAGGCATGTCGCTGTCGGCACTTCGGGAAGGCGTGCGCTGGGAGTTCGAGAGTTTTCCGGAATACCTGGACCTGCTGGCACGATGCGGACTGGTTCCGAACGTGGCGTCGTACATTGGACACTCGTCGGTCCGGACGTACGTGATGGGTCAGGCGGCGACGGAACGAGAGGCCACCGACGATGAGATCAGCCGGATGGCGGAGATCGTGCGCGATTCCGTCACCGCCGGCGCGATCGGATTCTCGACAACCACGTTCGAGGGACACAACGGCGAGAACGGCGTCCCCATGCCATCGCGCTTCGCCTCGGAAGCTGAGGTGGGGGCCCTGGTGCGGGCGATGGGCGAGACCGGACGCGGGATTTTCATGCTGACTGCCGGTAGCGGGACCAAGCTCGGCACTCTCGAGAAGATGGGCGCGGAAGCCCGTCGACCGGTGCTCGTGGCTGCTTTCCTCCACAATCCGACCCGCCCGGACGGGGTCCGGCTGGGATTGGCGCGGCTCGATGCGGCTGCCAAGCGCGGCAACGAGATGTGGGGCCAGGTCTCGTGCCGGCCCCTCAGCTTGGAGTTCACGATGGCAAGCCCCTACCTGTTCGAGGGGTTGAGCGCCTGGAAGCCGGCAATGACGGCCGACGGCACGGAAGGCCTGCAATCGGTCTACGCGTCAGGGGAGTTCCGTGCTGCGGTACGGGCAGAACTTGCGGTCCCGGCCAAGGTTCGGATCTTCAACGGGGACTGGGAAAAGATCATCGTCCGGGAGGTGTCCCCGGGCGGCAATTCGGCGCTCGAGGAACGGTCGCTGCGCGATCTCGCGACCGCAGCGGGACAAGACCCCCTTGACTGGCTGCTGGATCATGCGATCGAAGGAGGCCTTGAGACGTTGTTCGTGGCCCAGCTGCTGAACACCGATGAAAATGCGGTGAGCGAGGCCCTGGTCCACGACCGAAGCCTGGTTAGCCTGTCGGACGCAGGAGCTCATCTCACGTTCTTCTGCGACGCGGGGTTTGGCCTGCACCTGCTTGGTCACTGGGTGCGTGACCGGGAATTGTTCTCGCTGGAAGAGGGTGTACACCGCCTGAGCGGCCGCCCTGCCGACATCATGCGGATTCCGGGACGGGGCCGGCTCGTGCCCGGGCAGGCGGCCGACATGATGCTGTTTGATCCGGATCGGGTTGGCGTGGGCTTGTCGAAGCGGGTCCACGATCTGCCGTCGGGGGCACCGCGGCTGGTGGCAACGGCGGAAGGGCTGCATGGCGTGTGGGTCAACGGTATCCGGGTAACCAGTCCTGAGGGAACATCTGTTTCCGGGGCGACGCCGGGACAGCTGGTCCGGTCGTTTCACGCCTGAACGCGGACCTGCGCCCGGCGAGGGGAGATGACATCCCTCTCCGACGCAGCGAACCTGGCACGACACCTCGCCTCCACCGGGCTTGCCCGTATACGATCCGGTGGCCGTGGACGGAATGAAGAGGGAGCAGCCGATGCGAAGTGATCTCGGCGAATGGCGGGAGCCCACTGCGCTTGTCGAAACCGACACACTCGAATCCGAACTTGCAAGTCCGGATCTTCGAATCGTGGACTGCACCACGTGGCTGCTGCCAGCCGAGCCAGGTGATGACGCTCCCTATCGTGTCGTCCCCGGAATCGCCGAATACGAGGCCGGCCACATTCCTGGCGCAGTGTTTCTGGATATCCAGGAAACCATCTCGGATCCGGACACCCGTCTTCGCTTCATGGCGCCATCCGCGGAACGGTTTGCGTCGGCAATCGGACGGCTCGGGATCGGCAACGGTTCCCGCGTGGTGCTCTATTCGAACGGCAGCATCATGTGGGCGACCCGGGTCTGGTGGATGCTGCGGTCGTTCGGTTTCGACGGAGCGTCCGTGCTGGACGGAGGATTCGGAAAATGGCAGGCCGAGGGACGCCCGGTCTCGACCGACCGGGAAAGCTATCCCCCGGCCTGCTTCGATGCCTGCCCGCGGGCCGGGTTCTTCGTCGACCGGCATCATGTCCTAGCCAGGCTAGGCGACCCCGCCGCCACCATGGTGAACGCGCTCGCGCCCGAGTTTTTCCTGGGGTCGGGGCCCAGCCGATACGGGCGCCCCGGCCGCATTCCCGGAAGCGTCAGCGTTCCTGCGGCAAGCCTGCTCGACCCGTCGGACGGAACCTTCGTCTCTCTGGACGAGGCCCGACGCGCGCATGAAGCCGTCGGCGTGAGCCCGGACCGGCACGTGGTCGCCTACTGCGGGGGCGGCATCTCCGCGACCGTTGGGCTGTTCCTGCTGCACCAGCTCGGATATCCGGACCTGACTCTCTACGACGCATCGATGGGGGAGTGGGCTCGGGATCCCGAACTTCCGATCGAGAAGGGCCCTCCGGGAAGTACCGACTGAACGGTGATCGCCGGCCAGCCTCTCCAGGTTGGCGGTGCGCTACGGCGCGTTATGGTGGCTACCATCCTCTCGTTTCTTTGGATAGGCAGATGGGTCTCACATTCAAGAAACTGCACCCGTCCTTTGTGGCTGAAGCAAGCCGGGTGGATCTTCGTGATGTCCATGACGACGCGGAGCTCGAGGCGATTCGGCAAGCAATGGATCGCTACGCGATACTCGTCTTCCGCGGGCAGCAGTTGTCGAGTGACGAGCATCTTGCCTTCGCGACCCGGTTCGATGGCACACTGCACCGCAAGACCGGCATCAGCGTGCTCCAGCCCAGCCGTTTCGGCGACGAGGCGCTCACGGACGTCTCCAACATCGGCGCGGACGGCGAGGTTCTTGGCGTCGATGCGCGGCAACGCTCCTACGTCCTTGCCAACCGACTCTGGCACACCGACGCGTCGTTTCAGGACCCGAGGGGCCGTTATTCGATGCTGGCCGCTCTGGCGGTGCCGCCGGTTGCGGCGGACACCGAGTTTGCCGATATGCGGACCGCCTACGACACGCTGCCCGAAACAAGAAGGGTGGGCCTCGAGGGGCTCCGCGTGCACCACTCGATCGCGTATTCGCGCCAGACCCTGGGCTTCGAGTTTTCCGCAGAAGAGAGCGACCGTCTCAAGGGAGCCACGCATCCGCTGTTGCTGATGAACCCACGGAATGGGCGGCACTCGCTCTACCTCGCATCCCACGCATCCCGGATCGTCGATCGGCCCGTCGCGGACGGACGCCTGCTGCTCCGGGACCTGATGGAGCATGCCACGCGACCGGAGTTCGTGTATCGCCATTCCTGGCGTGAAGGCGATGTCGTGATCTGGGACAATCGCGCAACCATGCACCGTGCCTGCCCGTTCGAGGACACCGTCCACCGGCGCGAGATGCGCCGGGTGACGACGCTCGACATCGGCGATCCGTCCAGAGTCGCACAGCCAGCCTAAACAACCGCAGCCACCGCATTTGACGCGGGCGGACGCTGACTGTCGCCGTTCAGGGGCAACCGAAGTCCGCGGCGGGGCAAGCGTGGGTAACTGCCTGGTCTACGGTGCGGCCGGGTTCGGTTCAGCCCTGTTCCTGCGATGACGGAAACCGATGGTGGTGCGGCTCCCAGCGGACGGTGCGCAGGACACCGCCGCGTCCGTCAATCCGACGGTTCAGGCAGACTAGGCCGGCGGGGTACTGGCGGTACCCCGCCGGGAGCAATACCAGGATTGGCGGGTGCTAGAGGTTCTGGGCGCTCACCATTGCGAACAGCATCGGTACCGACAGCATCGTGTTTGTTCGCGAGAAGAGCATCGCGGTACGGGCGGAAGCAGCCTTCGTGTCGGCGTCTGCCTCGACGAGACCCAAGGCCTTCTGCTGGTTGGGCCAAATCACGAACCAGACGTTGAACCACATGATGATTCCCAGCCACATGCCGATGCCCAGCAATGTCTGCGAAGAGGTTCCGCCGACGATACCGAGTGTCAGGGTTTCGATGATGTAGCCGTTCATCCACGCGAGAATCAGGCCGGTCACGATCGTGGCCATGGCTCCCCATCGGAACCAGCACAGGGCAAGTGGGGCGATGACCTTGGAAATCGCGGGTTTCTGGTCGTCCGGAATTTCCGGCATGCTGGGAATCTGGACAAAGTTGAAGTACCAGAGCAGGCCGATCCACATCACTCCTGAAATGACGTGCAACCATCTCAGAAAGAAAGCGGGGAACGCGTCGGCCGAATACCCCATGACCATGTAGTAGAAGATGAAGAGCACGAGGGCCAGCACGAAACCGGCGATGACGGTATTCCGAAGGGAAGTGAGAATGGCGGCCATTAGGGACTCCCGCAGACTGTTGCGATAGGCACGAACTCCCGGCGCTCCGCGCTGCCGTTCGCGGTACGACTATACCAAAGCGCAGGTAGCGGCTTGGGGCGCCAATGTGGGTTGCGATCCGCCGCGCAGGTGATGCAGCGTTGAACACGAACACCGGGATCCTTGCACAACACATTGTTTGTACATCAACTACGAATAACCAGTCGCTAGCGGCGCAGTTCCGGAATCGCCTGCCGCCATGCTTGTCAACCTCGATGCATGCCGACGCACAATGCATTGTCCGGAGTCTCGGTAAGACGCCGCGAACCCGGAGCTGGGAGCGCAGTACAGGGCGCCTCCCAGGAGGCTGCGGCGGCAGAGCGGCGCGCAAACTGCGCCGGGGGCTTCGATCCGCCGGGAGGAACCTTGGAGAGTGGTTACGGGGCAGGGCCCCAGGGAGCTACGACGCAGGACTTTCCGCAGGGGCCGTGATGCCGAAGTCCGTTGCCCAGCCTAGGCCGGCTTCAAAGGTCGTGCGGGGGCGATACTCGCAGCCGACCCAGCCCGCATAACCGTTCGCATCGAGCATCCGGAGCAGCTTCCCTCCGTCGATCTCGCTGCCGTCCGGCTCGTGCCGTCCGGGAAGTCCGGCGATCTGCACGTGTCGGACCAGCGACCTAAAGCGGGCGTAGGCTGCTTTCACGTCTCCTTCCATGATGCGGGTGTGATAGAGGTCGAACTGCAGACGGACGTTGTCGCGGGCGACGGCGGTAATGAGTTGTCGCGCGTGGTGCAGTCTGGAGAGGTGGTACCCGGGTACGTCGCGGTCATTCAACGGTTCGATCAGAACGTCGATGTCGAATCGACGGGCCTCTTCAGCCGCATGACGTAAATTGTCGACAAAGCAGGCGTCGCAGGCTTCCCGTTCCTCGGACCGCAGCCCTGCCATGACATGGATACGTGGGCAGGTCAGCTGCGTCGCGTAGTCCAGCGCCTGCCCGAACGCCGAGCGGAAATCTGCTTGGCGGCCGGGTTGGGCGGCGAGCCCGCGCTCGCCGCTGCTCCAGTCGCCTGGCGGCGTGTTGATGAGCACCAACTGGACGTCGGCCGCTCGGATCCACGTCTTTAGTTCCGCTGCCGTCCAATCGTAAGGGAACAGGATTTCGATCCCGCGAAATCCTGCGGCACGCACGCGTTCCGCCCGCTCCGGCAGCGGTTCATCCGCGAAGAGCATGGTCAGATTAGCGGCTAGGCGCAGCACCGGGGTTCCTCACTGAAGGGTATGGCCAAGTGTGGTCGGAGTGGCTGGATTCGAACCAGCGGCCCCTGCCTCCCGAAGACAGTGCTCTACCAGGCTGAGCTACACTCCGCGCCTACCGGCCAGCATATAGCCCGTCCGACGGCGTGGGCGCAATCCTGCAACCGCACGATGATCAAATCAGCGGTCGGATGAAATCGGTTACTGCTTGCGGCTGCAGGCCAGACAAGCCAAATCGGCGAGCGCTTCGCGGCACGGGCTGGGGGGCAGGACTTCGAGCGCAGCAATTGCATTGTCGCTGCAGGCGACTGCGCGCTCCTGCGTCAGGGCAACGGTACCTCGACAGCGGATGATCCGGCACGCTTCAGCGAAGTCGTCAGGCGTCTGCTGTCCCTTTCCCAGTGTCCGATCCCAGAAATCGCGCTCGCGCCGGTCGGCCTGCGCATAGGCAATGATGACGGGCAGCGTCAGGCGGCCTTCGCGGAAATCGCCACCGGTGGGTTTGCCGGTCTCGTGAGATTCGCCCAGGTAGTCCAGGGCGTCATCCGTCAGTTGAAATGCGGTTCCGACCTGTTCGCCATAGCGGTCAAGCCCAGCAAGCACGTCAGGGCCGCATTCAACCAGGTGACCGCCGACGGCGGCGGCGGCGGCAAACAGTTGTGCCGTCTTGGCCCTGACCACTTCCAAATATTCGTTCTCCGTCGTTGTCGTTTTGCCGGTGGTGACGAGCTGCAGAACTTCGCCCTGAACGATGACCGCAGCGGCATTGGACAACAGGCGCAGAACCGGCAGTGACCCGTCGGCGACCATCAGCCGGAACGCCTGGCTGAACAGGAAATCGCCCACCAGCACGCTGGCGGCGTTACCCCAAATGGCGTTCGCCGACTTGAGCCCCCGGCGTTCCAGGCTGTTGTCGACGACATCGTCGTGCAGGAGGGTCGCGGTATGAATGAATTCGATCACTGCGGCCAACCCGATATGGCGGTGGCCTTGGTAACCCGCGGCGCGGGCGCCGAGCAGCGTGACGAGGGGGCGGATGCGCTTCCCACCGGCATCGGTCACGTGCCTGGCCAGTTCCGGGATCAGGGCGACGGAACTGGCGAGGTTCGCATTGATCGTGTGGTCGACGCGAGCAAGATCGTCCGCGACCAACGCCTTCACCGCGGCAAGACTTGATCGGTCGGCCCGGCGTTCGCCTCCGCTCGCTGCATTCACGACGTGACCTCCACGCCTCCGTGCTAGCGCGCGGAACCGTCCGGTTCCAGCATAGGGAGGGGCTCAAGAAAGGGCCAATATCCCGTCGACTACAGCCTGCGCGTCGCGTGTTTGTGCAGGTAGGTGATTCGGCCGGGATAGGCGCTGAGGCGTGTTCGCGTGCAGCATCGCTCGGCTCGCCTGCGTGGGCGCGGAATGCTCCCGCAACGGAAAGTCCCGCAACGATGCACGAGCCTTCCTGTCGGACTGGTCGCCAGCCCTGGTTATGAGCGAACCAGGTTCTCCCGGAACAACCTTACGCCGTCTGCGCGGGCGGCAGTCGGGCGTGTGTCGTCTGAGATCAGTGGCGACGGGTGCCGGTGCCGGGCAAACCGGTGCCGGCCGCGGTCAGGAGATCGGCATGGAGCACAAGCCGCGAACGGTGTTGCGCCTGCGCGTCCAGCGTTGCCGGTGAGCGGTCGCGCGAACCGGATGCTCGCCCGGTGACCTTGCCCCCGTATCGGCGGGCGGGAACTCGCAATCCTGCGGCTTCGCACGACCAGACGGACAGCCAGAATCTGCTCCCGTAGCGACGGTGTTCGTAACGTTCAACCACCGGTTGCAGCGCAGAATGCGGCGGGATTCGCCGGTACACGGCTTCAATGCTAGCATCCTCGCCGATGCCAGCGTCTGCTAGCGGCTGTTGGCGTCGGTCCGGGATGTCCCGGATCAAGTGGATGTGGCGGTCCAAAGCGGAACGCCGGGCTGGAACGTAGACGCGTGCTCGTTCACGCGTCTAAATGTTTCAGACCCCGGTGTAAGCGGCGGCCGGCACCGAACTGGGAGGAGCCTGTATGAGGTTCGAGAGATTGGGCAGCCTGCGCCCACTTGCCGTCGGAGCAATTGGCGCGGCATTGCTCGCCGGTACCGCGCTTGCCGGCAACGTTACCCATGACCGTCTGGTCAATAGTGAGACCGAGCCGGAAAATTGGATCAACCATCACGGCAACTATGAGGCCCACCGATTCTCGGGTCTCCGCGAAATCAACAAGGACACCGTCGGCGATCTGAAGGTCGCGTTTACCTACGCCATGGGCAGCATCCAGGGCGGCGGCACGGACCCGGTGGTGTTTCCGTTCGCGGGCCTGGAAGGCACAACGATTGCCGAGGATGGATTCCTCTACCTGACCACTGGTTGGGGAGTGGTGACCAAGCTCGACGTGCGTGGTGGCAAGCCGATCACGGTGTGGAGGTCGGACCCCGAGCCCGACAAGGACTGGGCACCGAGCGTGCTGTGCTGCGGCATCAACAACCGTGGCGTGGCGCTGCACGGCAACACGGTGCTGTCGCCGGTCATCGACGGTCGCATACGCGCCCTGAACAAGACCGACGGAAGCTTGATCTGGGAGGCCCAGGTGGCTGACCCGGGCATCGCCGAGACCATAACCGGCGCGCCACTGATCGTCAGAGACACGGTGGTGACCGGCATGGCCGGCGCTGAGTTCGGTGTCCGCGGCTGGATTGCTGCGCTTGACATCAACACCGGCGAGGAAATCTGGCGCACCCACACCATTCCTGGGCCGGGCGAGCCTGGCCACGAGACGTGGAAGGACGACTACGGTGCATGGAAGACCGGTGGTGGTTCGACTTGGGTAACCGGTTCCTACGACCCCGAGTTGAACATCATCGTCTGGGGCACGGCCAACCCGGGTCCGGACTGGGACAACGCCTACCGTCCCGGCGACAACCTCTGGACCGACAGCACCATCGCGGTGGACGCGACCACGGGTGAATTCCTGTGGGGCTTCCAGCACACGCCGAACGACCCGTACGACTACGACTCGATTGCGGAGAACACGTTCGTTGACACCGTGATCAACGGCCAGTTCGTGCGCGCGACCCTGCACGCCAACCGCAACGGTTACGCCTACGCGCTCGACCGTGCAACCGGCGAGTACGTCTGGGGCACGCAGTTCGTCAAGAAGCTGAACTGGACGGACGGTCTCGACGAGAACGGCCGACCCAACGCGTACGATCCGAACGTGGACGTTCAGCACTACATTCCGGGTACGGCGGCGTACCGTGGCGACTTGACCGAAGTCGGCGCGCGGAGCGAGATCGAAGGCATTTCCTGCCCGGCGCACACCGGCGGGAAGAACTGGCCTCCGACCTCCTACAGCCCGCACACCGGCCTGTACTACATTCCGGTGATCGAGAGCTGCAACAAGGCGTTTGCTGCGGTTTCTCCGAAGAACTTCGACCCGTCAACGCGGCAGTGGTTCCTCGGCGGAGCGCCGTACTTCACCTTCGACGACCCGCGCTCGGGCCGGATCACCGGCAGCGTGACGGCGATCGACGTATCGACCGGCGTGGTCGTGCGCAAGTGGGAGACCGAGTTCCCGATGCTGGGCGGCATTCTGTCGACAGCCGGCGGCTTGGTGTTCACCGGCACGGCTGATGGTGCCGTGGTCGCGCTCGACGACACCACGCTCGAGGAGCTGTGGCGCTTCGAGACCGGCTCGTCGATCAACGCACCGCCAATGACGTACGAGGCTGACGGCAAGCAGTACATTGCCATTCAGGTCGGCCTGGGCGGCGCCTGGCCGCAGTGGTTCACCGACTCGACACCCGAGTTGAAAGCCGCTGTGCCGAGCAACGTCCTGTACGTGTTCGCGCTCTAAACGGCGTATTTCGATGCGGGCCGGCCGCTTGCGGCCGGCCCGCACTTTGTTTCTCCGGGCGCGACTGGTCGCTCCAGCCCCCGGCGGTGACGCGTCTCAGAAATTGATCTGAAAAGCTAAGCGTCCCACAGAAGCGTCTTACACAGGCCGGGCTCCGCCAGTGGGCCGGATTTCACGACATGCACGATTTCAACAAGCAAGGACGAGTCCTCGTCGGTCTGACGGCGGCAACAGTTGTTGGCCTGGCGGCATTCGCAATGCCGGTTGGCCCGGCCATAGCGGCCGATGAGAAACCACGACGTTCAGGCCCACCGCCAATCGTGTTCACGGAATTTCCGAACGAGTGCGCCCGCTGCCACAAGGCGGATGGTCGTGGCGGACCAGCGTACGGCGGTTTCGCGGCCGACCTACGCGTCACGCTGCTCGATCACGATGGCCTGGTTTACGTGATCACCGTCGGGATTCGTGACCGCGGCATGCCAGAGTTCAAGAGCACGATGTCGAAGCGCGAAATAGCCGGCATCGCGACCTACATCGAAGATCACATCAAGGGCGTCTATTTCGACGATGCCGGCAACCGGATTACGGCTGAAGAGGCGGCGCAACTGGAAGGTCCGCGCCGCGCTGTTTCGCAGCAATAGTGTCTGAGACGGCAGACCGGAGCTTCGTTACGAACCGAAACCGGCCCCGCTGATCGCGTGGCGCCGCCAACGGAAGTTCCCGGAGCGGGTTACTCCGCCTCTGCGCGCAACGCTGCCTTGAGCTGCTCAGGCGTCAACATGCGTTCCAGTCGGCGCTTCCACGGGATCAGATAATCCTCGCCCTCGGCGATGGCCTTTGTGATCCATTGGTGCGCTTCAACGTTGTCATGGTGCTGGCCTTTGCCCGCCTGCAAATGAACCATCTTGAACAGCATGCGCCCGCCGAGGAAACCGGCCGCGCGTGCACGGGACGCCCATCGATAGGCATCGCTGTAGTCCCCACTTTCGCGCGCCGCGTCATACGCTTCGCGACCGATCATGTACATGGCGTGCACGTCGCCGTTCTCGGCCTTGCACAAGTTGCCTTCCGGCCCCAGCGGACAATCTTCGGCTGCCGCCTGCACCACACTGGCGCTTACGATGAGTGCGAAAAAGGGAGCCGCCCACTTCATTTCAGGTTCCTTCTGAATGTCATTCCGATCCGGTGAGGGACCATTATTGGCGGACCGTGCGAACGGTCAATTCGCCGGCTCGGCGCATTTCCCGGCACAGCCGCCCTGAAAGAGAGCGGAGCGGTCCGTGGCTCAGGACGACCGACACGGCGCACTGAGTTCAATGGCTTCCACAAAGGCCACTGCCGCGGGTTCGCGCATCAACGGGGGCCGTCGCCCGACCCAGGTCACGAACGTTGCCGACAGGTCACGCAGATCCTCGGGAACCGTGACGCACTGCCAGCGCGGCGAGCCGTCAAGGGCGAACTGCCCGGCTTCAATCATCGTGACGATCGCGCCGACGACAGCCCGGCACTGAACCATCAGCATCCAGCGGTAAAACTGTTCGCCGACCACGTCCTTCGAGCCCTCGATTTCCTGGCTGCAGGCAAATTTGAGGTCGGATCCGGTTACGACTGCATCGATCGGACCGTTAGGCGGCGATCCACCCGCCGCGAGTGCGGACCCCGCACCCATGGTTGCGGAGAGCCCGAGAACCACTCCGATCATCGCCCAATTGCGAAGCCGTTTACCCATGACGGCGAATCTCCCATCCACGCGCTGTCGCCCATCGGCGAGCGCATGTGCCTAGTGCTTGCGTTTCATTGCCGGCCTGACCTGCCGCCAGGCCTTGGCCGGTCCCCTAGGTTCTGCCGTCTCGGTCGCGGCGCGATGCTTCCAGAAGATCGAAGGTTAGGCCCTTCGAATCGGAGGCGGTTACGCGGACTGTCTGAAGGCGGTCGGGAAGGTCGAAATAGAAGTCCGGATTGGTGGCGAGCGCAGCCGAGGTCACCAGGTCGGCGATCGGGCCTGCGCTGTCGGCGAGGGTGACGGTGTCCACGTAGTAGGCGGGGACGACTGCGCCGTCCTCGTCAGTCACAAGGCCGGTATCCATAGGATGAGTGATGCGCAACTTGAGCCGCGTCGCGCTATTTGGTCGCCGGAATCGCTTCATCGCGATCGTGCCGACCGGATTCTCCGCGCTGCCCGATCCGCCAGCGGCGGTGCAACCGCCAGGATTCATGACCTCAACCCTGACGCTTGCTACGTGCCAAACGCCATCAGCGTCGCGGGCCGCAGCGCGGACTGGCGTCGTCTGCTCCAGGCGGATGTTCATCCCCACCGAGCGGATCTCCCGCCGCGGGAACATTCTGGCAGCGGTCTGGATGGGATTGTTTTCCGCGATCACCACCACTTCCTCGACCGGTTGCACGCGGTCGGACAGCTCGATCACCACCGGCACGCTGAACGCGTCCTCGACCTGACGCGGGATGATCAGCCGGACCTGGAAGTCATACTTGACCGGTCCATCGCCGAGAAACTCGGTGTGCATGTCTTCCCACAAGGCCGAGCGCATCGGATCGTAGTCTCCTGCCTGCGGCGCGCCGGCGGCCGTCAGGAGGGCGGCGCAGGCTGCCACGAGGGCGATGCCGGGTCGGTTCATTTGCACGAACTCCGCGTGTTGCCAGGTCGCTGCACCCTATCAGAAGCTGCGATCAGCGAACAATCCGCCCAATGGCCTTCTGCTGCGGGTGCCGGTGTGTCACGGATCGCATGTGCTATCCAACTTGTCGATAATTCCGACCGACGGCAAGTACACCGAGGTGGTCGTTGCCGGGGGAGCCCGCCTTCGGGTGACCACCCAACATGGCCGCCGGGAGCGCACTGGAGATACGTGATGCAGGAATTGCTGCGAACGAATGACGTGGTCCGGCTCGAATATGTCCGCGCGGTCCTGGGCGAGGAAGGCATCGAGACCTTCGTGTTTGACGGACACATGAGCATCACGGAGGGAAGCATCGGGATTCTGCCGAGGCGGCTGATGGTGGCTCAAGAGGATGCTGACCGCGCGCGGACAATTCTGCGAGAGGTCGGCGAGGAAATTGGCCCTGATGAGCGGGCGGTCTGGTAGGGCGTCTGATAGACGTGTCCGATCCACTGCGATAGGTTGCGCGCATGCCCATTTCGCTGTCGTTCTGGCGTCGGCGCACGCCAACGATTCCACTAGTGCGCTTGGCTGGCGTGGTCGGGATGCGAACCCGACCCGTGGGCCCGGAGGCCGTGACGGCAACCGGGATATTCCCTGTCCTCCGCCGCGCGTTCTCGGCCCGGGGAGCGAAGGCGGTTGCCTTGGCCATCAACTCGCCGGGAGGATCGCCGGTGCAGTGTGGCCTGATTTCACGCGAAGTGCGGCACCTTGCCAACAAGCATGACTTGCCGGTTCTGGCATTCGTTGAGGACATCGCCGCATCGGGCGGGTATTGGCTGGCCTGTGCGGCTGACGAGATCTTTGCCTTGTCGTCCTCTGTGGTCGGCAGCATCGGCGTCATCAACGCGGGTTTCGGGTTTCCGCAGCTCCTCGAGCGCTTCGGCGTCGAGCGTCGCGTGTACGCCGAAGGCAAGCACAAGGGCATGATGGACCCGTTCTCGCCGGTGCGGGAGGAAGACGTTGCAGTCCTGCAGGCGGTGCTCAAGGACATTCGGGCAGACTTTCTCGAGCATGTTCAGGAGCGCCGGGGCGGCCGGCTGAAGGACGATCCCGAGCAGGTGTTCAGCGCTGCTGTCTGGAGCGGTCGCGGCGCCTTGGAACTCGGACTGATCGATGAATTGGGGGACATGGGAACCGTGTTGCGGGAACGGTTCGGCGACAACGTCAGGATCCGGGACTTCACTCCGAAACGCCGCTGGTTCCGGTCGCCTCTAGGGGCCCGCGCCGGCGCTGAGGTGGCCGGAGGCCTGCTGGACGCCCTCGAAGAACGAGCCATGTATGCGCGCTATGGTCTGTAAGATTAAGTGTCCCGCTGACTGCCGCTTGGTGGCGGCGCGTTCGGAGACCTGAGCCGTGTTTGGATTTAGCCTCCCCAAGCTACTGCTCCTGATCGTGCTTCTGCTGGTCGTGTGGTACGGGTTCAAGCTGATCGAGCACCGCACCAGTCGGCGCGACGAGATAGAGAAGGCGGCGGAAGCGGCGGTTCGCCGGAACGTAGCACAGCGACAATCGAAGGAACGTTCCTCCAGCGTGGAGACCGCGGAATGCGCCACGTGTGGCAGTTTCGTACCGCGGGAATCCCCCACGGCATGTGAGCGCAGCGACTGCCCGCATCCGGCGGCTTGACCGCATCCCTGTCACCTTCGTAGGTTGCGCGTCCTTTGGCGCCCGTTCGGGGATGGCTCCGTGCACACGCGTGACACCTCGTTCCAGGGCCTGATCGCCATGCTGCAGGACTACTGGGCGGCCCAGGGCTGCGTGGTCCTCCAGCCGCTCGACATGGAGGTTGGCGCCGGTACCTTTCACCCGGCGACCACGCTCCGTGCGCTGGGGCCGGAACCCTGGAAGGCGGTCTACGTGCAGCCGTGTCGACGACCGTCGGACGGCCGATACGGCGACAACCCGAACCGCCTCCAGCATTACTACCAGCTGCAAGTGGTGCTGAAGCCGTCCCCCGCAGATATGCAGGAGCGTTACCTCGGAAGTCTCGCCGCGCTGGGAATTGACCCGCTGGTCCATGACATCCGGTTCGTCGAGGACGACTGGGAGAGCCCTACGCTGGGTGCTTGGGGGCTTGGTTGGGAAGTGTGGTGCGATGGCATGGAAGTCACCCAATACACGTACTTCCAGCAGGTTGGTGGTCTGGACTGCCGCCCTGTCACCGGCGAGATCACGTACGGAATGGAACGATTGGCCATGTACGTGCAGGGTGTTGACGACGTCTACAGGCTCCGCTGGAACCAGGAGGGAGTGACGTACGGGGACGTGTTTCAGGAGAACGAACGCCAGCAGTCCGCCTACAACTTCGACACGGTCGATCCCGACAAGCTGATCCGTCGCTTCAACGATTCAGAGGAAGAGTGCAGGGCCCTGCTGGCCGGCGGTCTGGTCCTGCCGGCGTACGAGCAGTGCATTCGCGCTTCACACACCTTCAATCAACTGGATGCGCGGGGCGCCATCGGCGTGGCAGTTCGGGCCGACTACATCCTCCGCGTCCGCGCCATGGCAGCGTCGTGCTGCGAACAATGGATGGAAATGGTCGCCGGCGTGCAGGCCGATTCGACAGATGCCTGAACTCCTGCTGGAAGTGCGCTCGGAGGAAATCCCGGCCGGGGCCCAGCGCCCGGCAGCGGAGGCGTTGGCACGGTCGCTGACAAAGGCGGTTGCTGACGCGGGTCTTCGTCCCGGCGACATTGCCTGCTGGTCGACGCCTCGCCGCATTGCGGTGCGGGTGTCGGATCTCCCGGCCGTCCGGCCAGCGTCACGGGTCGAGCGCCGGGGCCCGCGCGTGGGCGCTCCAGACACCGCCGTCGACGGATTCTGCCGGGCCAACGAGACCGAGCGGGAACGGCTTGAGATTCGGGAGCTGTCGAAGGGGCAGTTCTATTTCGCCGTGCTCGAAGCGCCGCCCGTCCCGGCAAAGCAGCTGCTTCGGGACCTGCTGCCCGGTGCGGTGAGCCAGGTCCCGTGGCAAAAATCGATGCGTTGGGGCGACGGTGATTTCCGTTGGATACGTCCTTTGCGCGGAATCTTGTGCTTGTTTGACGGGGAGGCGGTGACCTTCGAACTGGGCGGGGTCGGGAGTGGTGCGCAGACGGCCGGGCATCCGTTCCACGCACCGGAAACGTTCACGGTGAGCTCGTTCGCGGAATACTCCGATCAGCTTTGTTCGAGACATGTACTTCTCGACCCTGATGCGCGCCGCGAACGCATTCTCAAGGACGGACATGCGGCCGCCGCCCGCGCAGGCTTCACCATCGCTGCAGATGACGGCTTGGCAGAGGAACTTGCCGGGCTCACGGAGTGGCCGGTCATTCTGCTGGGGCATTTCGACGAGTCGTTTCTGCAGCTCCCTGCAGAGGTCCTGACGACGACGATGCGCCGGCATCAGCGGTACCTGCCGCTCGCTCATGAGGACGGGACTCCGGCACCTGCCTTTCTCATGGCTGCGGACGTAGAAGCGAAGGACGGAGGTGCGGCCGTTGTCGCCGGCAACGAACGGGTCCTGCGGGCGCGCTTGCAGGATGCGGCGTTCTTCTGGCAGGGGGATCGGAAGATCCCGCTCGCGGACCGGGTGCAGCAACTTGAGGACGTGGTGTTCCACGCCAAGCTGGGGTCCATGGCTGACAAGGCCCGGCGTCTGGAGACGCTGGCCCGCAGACTGTGCCGGGATCTCCAATGGGAGTGTGAGGAAGCCGCCGCTCAGACAGCGCGCCTCGCGAAGGCGGACCTCACAACGGATCTGGTTGGGGAATTTCCGGAACTCCAGGGGATTGTCGGCGGGCACCTCGCGCGCGCCGAGGGGTTGGGCCCCGAGGTGAGTGACGCGATCTCCGAGCACTATCGTCCGCTCGGACCGCACGATTGCTGCCCGACCGCGCCGGTGGCTGCCCTCGTCGCGCTGGTGGACAAGCTCGATACGCTGGTCGGCTTTTTCTGGAAGGGAGAACGGCCCAGTGGATCGGGCGATCCGCTCGCTCTTCGCCGGGCGGCGCTCGGTCTGATCCGTATTGCCCTGGAAAATGACCTGCGCCTGTCTGTCGATGATCTTCTGCAGCATGCCCTGACGGTGCACACGACCGGGGGCGACCGGGACCTTCCGTCATCGGAGTTCGCCGACGTTCGAGAGGATTTGCGAGACTTCCTGAATGAGCGGCTCCGTGTCCATTTGCGGACGGCCGGGGCGCGTCATGACCATGTAGCGGCGACCCTGGAAGCCGGTTCCGGCGTGTTTCGGGATTTGCCGGGCCTGGCGGACCGGGTGTCGCTCCTGGCCGAATTTCTTGCGACGTCGGAAGGTGCAGCCCTCCAAGCCTTGTACCGACGTGCCGCCAATATCGTGAAGATCGAATCTCGGAAGGACGACTCGGCGATGGATGGTCCGATTGACACCCGGCTCTTTTCCCAACCGGAGGAACGCGACCTGCATGGTGCCGTGCAGATGCACGGCCGGGCGGCTCTCCAGTGCATCCGCGACGATGATTTCCTGGGCGCGCTTGAAAGGCTTTCGCAGTTGCGGGAGCCAATCGATCGTTTTTTCGATGCCGTCAGGGTGAATGCGGAAGATGCTGATCTGCGCGCCAATCGTCTCCGGCTGCTGGCGTCGCTAGAGGACACCATCGTGCGGGCCGCCGACTTTTCGAAACTGGAAGGCGGAGAGTCCGGTCGTCATGACTAAACACGTGTACCGGTTTGGTGGCGGCCACGCCGACGGACGCGCCGACATGCGCGAACTCCTGGGTGGAAAGGGCGCAAATCTCGCTGAGATGAACGGCCTGGGACTGCCCGTACCGCCGGGCTTCACCATCACGACGGCGGTATGCGGGCATTGCCAGAATCACGACGGGGCCTACCCGACAGGTCTGGAGGACGAAGTCGAAGGTGCGCTGACATCCGTCGAGACCATGACCGGGACCGGATTCGGCGACCCGGTTCTGCCGTTGCTGGTGTCGGTGCGATCAGGGGCCGCAGTCTCAATGCCCGGCATGCTGGACACCGTGCTGAATCTCGGCTTGAACGACGCCACCCGCGAAGGACTGGCGGTCTCCAGCGGTGACGCGCGGTTTGCCGCCGACAGCCACCGGCGCTTCATTCAAATGTACGGGAACGTGGTCTTGGGTGTCTCGCACCGGATGTTCGAGGACGTCCTGGACGAGGTCAAGTTCGCCAGGGGTGCGCAGCTGGACACCGAGCTGTCCGCTGACGACTGGTTGTCGGTCATCGAGCGCTACCGCGCACTGATCCAGGAGCAGACCGGCACGCCGTTCCCTGACGATCCGCGCGCCCAGCTGTGGGGAGCCGTCGGCGCGGTGTTCCGAAGCTGGGGCAACGCTCGTGCGGTCACGTACCGCGAACTCCACGGACTCGATCACGCCGGCGGCACGGCGGTAAACGTGCAGGCCATGGTATTCGGCAACATGGGGGAGGACTCCTGCACGGGGGTGGCCTTTACCCGAGACCCCTCTACCGGCGAGGCTGCCTACTACGGGGAGTACTTGCCGAACGCACAGGGTGAGGATGTCGTGGCGGGAATCCGAACGCCGAGATCCCTGACGTCAGGCCGCGTGGCCGACCAGGACGGCCTGCCGATGGAACAGGCGATGCCCGAGGTGTTCGCGGAGCTGACAGATGCCTTTACCCGGCTGGAAACGCATTACCGGGACATGCAGGACATCGAATTCACGGTGCAGAAGGGAAAGCTCTGGATTCTGCAGACCCGGAGCGGCAAGCGCTCCACCAAGGCGGCACTGCGAATTGCAGTCGACCTGGCCAATCAGGGCTTGATCAGCCGGTCGGAAGCCATCCTCCGGATCGAGCCTGAACGGCTGGATCAGCTCCTGCACCCGACGCTGGACCCCACGGCGCACACTCGCGTAATCGTGCGCGGCCTCCCGGCTTCGCCTGGCGCGGCTTCCGGCAGTGCGGTGTTCAGCGCCGACGAAGCCGAGCGCCGAGGAAACGCCGGAGAAGACGTCATCCTCGTTCGTTCGGAAACGAGCCCCGAAGATATCCACGGCATGCACGCAGCGCGGGGCATCCTGACCAACCGCGGCGGGCAAACGAGTCACGCTGCGGTCGTGGCCCGCGGCATGGGTCGCCCCTGCGTGGTTGGCGCCGGCGAACTCGTCATCAGTCGTGACACGCGATCGGCCAAGGCCACCTCGTGCGATTTCCGCGAGGGAGACTTGATCACCATTGACGGCTCGACGGGATCGGTGATGTTGGGCAAAGTCCCGACGATCGATCCCGAGCTGCCGGAAGCGTTTCACGAGCTCATGGGCTGGGCGGACGGTATTCGGAAGCTCCGGATCCGTGCCAACGCGGAAACGCCGGTTGACGCGGAGACCGCCCGAAGATTCGGCGCTGAAGGCATCGGCCTCTGCCGCACCGAGCACATGTTCTTCGATGGCGAGCGCATTCTTGCAATGCGGCAGATGATCATGGCCGAGAATCCCGAGGAGCGGCGGGCGGCACTTGCGCGGATCGCCCCGATGCAGCGGCAGGATTTCGTCGAGCTGTTTGGCATCATGGCCGGAATGCCGGTGACGATCAGACTCCTCGACCCGCCGCTGCACGAGTTTCTACCGGCCAACATGGATGAGCTGGGCGACGTCGCGGCCCGAACCGGAGTGGATCCCCAGGCACTGCGTCGCCGTGCCATGGAACTCTCGGAAGCAAACCCGATGCTGGGTCACAGAGGCTCACGCCTTGGGATCTCCTACCCGGAGATCTACGACATGCAGGTCAGGGCGATTTTCGAGGCTCTTCATGAAACCGCCGGTGCCCCGGTGGATCTCGAAATCATGCTGCCGCTGGTGTTCAGCCGGGCGGAGGTCAATCTGCTGCGGGCCCGGATCGCTCGCGTGGCGGAAGAGGTGGCGACGGACAAAGGTTGGTCGCCCAGCTACACGGTGGGCACGATGATTGAGCTGCCGCGGGCAGCCTTGGCCGCGGGGTCGATAGCGGAGAGCGCTGATTTCTTCAGCTTTGGCACGAATGACCTCACGCAGACGACCTTCGGAATCAGCCGAGACGATGCGGCTCGTTTCCTTGCGGGATACCTGGAAGCGGGCGTGTTCGCCGTTGATCCGTTTGTGTCCATTGATCCCGAAGGCGTGGGTGAGCTCATCCAGATCGCCGCCGAGCGGGGACGGGCGGCGCGCCCTGAATTGAAGCTGGGGCTTTGTGGAGAACATGGCGGGGATCCCGCTTCCGTCGCGCACTGCCATGCTTGGGGGCTCGACTACGTGTCCTGCTCTCCGTACCGAGTACCCATCGCCCGCTTGGCTGCAGCCCGCGCTGCGGTAGAGGCTAACGACTGACACTCTGAGGTCGCTGAGTGAATTGGACTCGGCGAATGGATGCTCGGATCCGACCTACCGTGCGGGGCTAGGCACCGGACCGCGTCTCCCATCTTCGGACGATCACGTTGGTCCCGTGTTTGCTGGGCCGACCGGGCCATGCCGGCCAGCCGAGGTGTCTGAACCTGCGTTACCCGCACCGCACAAAGAACAGTGCCCACGGCCACATGTTCTCTTCCTCCTCCGTGGCCGGGCGGTTGCCCGGCGGATCGAACACCAGCCAGAGCGGCCCTCGCCCCCCGATGCCGTGGGGTCGACCATTTGCCCGGGTTGCCAGCACCCAATTCCGCGCTCCGACATCTTCTGCCGATATTTCGGTTGCGAACCCGTCGAGGGCTAGGGTGCGAAGTGGTCCGCTGCTGCAGCCCGCTGCCTTCAGGACGTCTACCAGCAATGGCCCGGAGAAGGTGATGGGATGCTGCCAGTCCTGGTACGCGATCCGAATCTCCGTCACGCCTAGCTCTTCCAGCATGGCCCGATCGAACACGACTGCCTTGTCGAAGGTCTGGTCGTGATACCTGAAGAAAGCGTCGTTTTGTTCGTCGAACGCTGACCGGTTAGCAGCGGATACACTGCCCGCCACCGTGAGTATCACCGGACCCGCCGGCGACTTCATATCTGCTGCCGACGTCATCTGGGTAAACCCGAGTATCAGTATGGCTGATACGAAGACAGGAAGTGCTCTCACGGAACTCTCCTTTCCGGAACACGCACCGCGGACTTGCGGATGACTCGAGCCTATAGGGGGCGGAGGATTGTGTGAGTACAGTTCCTGCGCGGGACGCGGGTATCCGGGCCGGCCAAATGAGTGTCCCCGAAGCTGCGGCCCGGCCGGGTCTGAGAGCGATGCTGCCGTTCATTGAGCTCTGTCAGTTGGGAAATGAACCGAGCCCGCGGGCCCATCCGACTGATCCGTTCCGAGACTGGCTTGGTCAGGCTGGCTACGGGGACACCGTCACGATCATGAAGAATAACGAAAAGATTATTATAAACAGATAGATGACCTTTATTTTGAAATATATTATGAAGACTTGTCCGAACGAGAAGTCGTGGTGATATCAGCATGGTGAAGCAAGGCGGGCGTGGAATTGGAAACGTCGTCGTAGCAAGCGTGCCTCGGAATCAGGGACCGGCATGCTACGGATGGGCGAGATCGTTCCTATCATCGGCAGGCTGCCGCACCGGGATGGGGGCCGGGCATCTTCTGCATATCGGGATCCGATGGTAAAATCTGTAATGGTCGATCGCGCATCGTTTTCAGGCGATTGCCGGTTGACGGTGCTATGGCCATTGCCTAGGTTCGACCGGGCCTGCGGCCGTGGCGGAACTGGTAGACGCGCAGCGTTGAGGGCGCTGTGGAGGAAACTCCGTGGAGGTTCGAGTCCTCTCGGCCGCACCATTTGTCGGGTGCGGCGTGCAGGCGGCTGTGGCGGAATTGGCAGACGCGCTGGCTTCAGGTGCCAGTGGGGGCAACCCCGTGGAGGTTCGAGTCCTCTCAGCCGCACCACGCTGTTGCACGCCTCAGGCCGGTCAGCAATGATTAGCCGGAGTTTCGCTTTGTGTATGGCGGCCCTTGTCCTTGCCGCATGCGCCCGTACTGCGCCGCCGGCGCCCGTCGTATCCGACCAGCCCGGTGCGGGCGGCCAGGAATCCCCCCGGACCAGCCCAGCCGGTGAGGCAGTCGCGGCCGGAACCGTGATCGTCAAGCGAGGCGACACCTATTCCGAGATTGCCGAGACGCACGGGGTGTCGACGCGGGCGCTCATCGAAATCAACGGCGCGAACCCCCCTTACACGATCTATCCCGGCGACGTCCTGCGCCTGCCGCAGCCCAGGATGTACACCGTCGCAGAAGGTGATAACGCGACCAAGATCGCCCGCTGTCACGGCGTGGACATCTGGTCGCTGGTGCAACTGAACAAGCTGCAGCACCCCTACCGATTGTCGGTCGGAAGCAAGCTGCGCATTCCCCGGCGGATACGGACTCCGCACTGCCCGGAGGAACGCACGCAGATCGTGGGAACCGTGCCGGCGGCACCTGCAGCGCCGGCAGAGTCCGCCGCCGGCGCCGCACCGGTTCCGGCCGTAGCCCCTGGAGCTGTAGCCGCCATTCCTGACCCGACCGCGCCGGCGGTACCGGCAGCACCGGCTCCCGAAGGCGCGGCACCGACTGTGCCGCCGGCCCCGATTCCTGCCAGGCAGAGTGCTGGTAGCGCCAAGTTCTTATGGCCCGCCGAGGGGCAAATTGCTTCGCGCTTCGGCACGAAATCGGGAGGGCTCAAGAACGACGGCATCAACATCACCGCTCCCGCCGGGAGCCCGGTGCGCGCTACGGCGGACGGGACGGTGGCATACGCCGGGAATGAGCTTCAGGCCTACGGCAACCTGGTCCTCATCAAGCACGAGGGAGGTTGGATGTCGGCGTATGCACACAATCAGGAACTGAAGGTCGCGCGTGGTGACCGGGTGCTGCAAGGTCAGACGATCGCGCAGGTGGGTCAGACCGGTAACGTACCCAACCCGCAAGTGCACTTTGAGCTACGAACCGGGCAGGGAAGGCCGGTCGACCCGCTCGAGCACCTTGGCAAGTGACGGCGTCAGGGCAGCGCGATTTTCAGTTGTCCCGCCCGGTCCTGAATGAACTGCCAGGCCACCCGACCGGAACGGGCACCGCGGGTGACGGACCACTCAAGCGCCGCCCGGCGTAGTGAATCGTCCGTGGGCAGTCCGTAGTAGGCGGCGTAGCCTACGACGATTTCGAGGTAATCGTCCTGGGAACAGGAATGAAACCCGAGCCACAAGCCGAAGCGGTCACTCATGGAGACCTTTTCCTCGACCGCTTCCGAGGGGCTGATTGATGTTGAGCGCTCGTTTTCGATCATCGAGCGGGCCATCAGGTGGCGCCGGTTGGATGTAGCGTAGAACAAGGTATTCGCGGGGCGGCCTTCCACGCCTCCCTCCAGCATGGCCTTCAGCGACCGGTACGAGGCATCACCCGCTTCAAAGGACAGGTCGTCACAGAACAGCACGTAGCGTTCGGGCCTGGGGCGCAAGGCTTGAAGAAGCGCGGGAAGCGTTTCGATGTCCTCGCGCGCGATCTCGACCAGCCGCAGCGGATCCTCGGCCCGGTCGGCGTTCACCGCAGCGTGCACGGCCTTGACCAGTGAACTCTTCCCGGTTCCACGGGCGCCCCACAGCAGGGCATTGTTTGCCGGGAAGCCATCCGCGAAGCGACGGGTATTCTCGAGGAGGATGCAGCGGGCGCGGTCGATCCCGCGAAGTAGTTCCAGGGGAATCCGGTTCACATCCGGAACCGGTCGCAGGCACTGCACCTTCCCGTCCCAAAGGAACGCGTCATGGTCGGTATCGGGTACCGCTGCTTCAGGGGGCGGTGCCAGGCGCTCCAGCGCATCGGCCACCCTTTGCAGGAGGCCGTCCTGAGATTCTGCTTTGTTCAATGTGCGTGTCCCGGGATATCGGCCTGCCACGAACACCGCGGCCCCGACCGAGCGCGGGGGCAGGGCAGCGAAGCGTCGTTTGCAAGGACCCAGGGCCGAGGCGGGGCACGAGCATAACCCAATGCGGGGACGCGGGCTCACCCTGGGACCGGTTGCGGCGGTGCAGGCCGCGCCTGTATAGTCTGCGCCTTCCATTCAGGAGTGGTCGCAAATGCTCATCGCGCCGGCGTTTGCCCAAGGCGCGTCCGCTGACGGCGGAAGCTCCTTCTTGATCCAGCTGTTGCCGCTGGTCCTGATCTTCGCCGTCTTCTATTTCTTGCTGATCCGGCCGCAGCAGAAGCGCCTGAAGGAGCACAAGGCCATGGTTGCCGCCGTCAAGCGCGGAGACCAGGTCGTGACGGCGGGTGGAGTCAAGGGACGCGTGACCTACATCGACGACGACCAGACCATTTCCGTCGAGATCGCACCAGACATCACCGTGAAGGTGGTGCGGGATACGCTGTCCCAGGTAGTACCGAAGGGCGGCTCTTCGGGGTCCGGCCAAAACCAGTCAACAGCCAAGTCTTGAGCGGTATGCGCCGCCTGTCACAAGGAATCCCGGCGTGATTCACGTACCGCGCTGGCAGATTGCCGTCGCTGTCATCGCCGTGGTCTTTGCCGTCGTGTATTCGGCGCCGAACTTTCTTCCCTCGTCGGTCTCCTGGCTGCCGGGCGATCCCGTCCGTTTAGGATTGGACCTGCAGGGAGGATCGCATCTTCTTCTCAGAGTCGATTCCGACGTGGTGCTGGAGGAGCGGCTCGAATCCGTGTTGGACGAGATCCGGACCCGGTATCGGGCTGCCGGGATCGGGTACACGGACATTGGTGTCAGGCAGCTGACCGGAGGGCTGACGCTGACGGATCCGGCGCAGGGGGAACAGGCGCAGGAGCTGGCCGAGGAGGCCGACGAAACGCTGGAGATCGACATCGATAGCAGCGGACGGATGACGTTCCGGCTTGATTCCGCTGCGGAAAAGGAACTGCGCATCTCTGCGCTGTCGCAGTCGCAGGAGGTGATCCGCCGCCGGATCGACGAGACGGGGACCAACGAGCCCACGATTCAACGCCAAGGCGACGACCGCATTCTTGTGCAGCTTCCGGGTGTTGATGACCCCGAACGAATCAAGCGTCTCCTGGGCCAGACCGCCAAGATGAACTTCCGCATGGTCGACGAGACCGCCTCGATCCCGGAGGCGCTGGCGGGGCGCGTGCCGCCCGGATCCGAGCTTCTTTATGAGGATGACGGGTCAGAGCAGGGCATCCCGATCGTGGTTCGACGCCGCGTCGGCGTGAGCGGTGACAATCTGGTTGGCGCGGCGCCGGTGATTGATCAAAACAATCAGCCGGTCGTGAGCCTTCGGTTCGACGCAGCTGGCGCCCGACGTTTCGGTGACTTGACCACGGAGAACGTCGGCCGCCGCTTCGCAATCGTGCTTGATGGACGCGTCATCAGTGCTCCCGTCATTCGCGAGCCGATCCCGGGCGGCAGTGGGCAAATCTCTGGCAACTTCACGTTTGAAACTGCCAGTGATCTGGCCCTTCTGCTGAGGGCTGGCGCATTGCCGGCACCGCTGGTGATCTTGGAAGAACGCACCGTCGGCCCAAGTCTGGGCCGCGATTCGATCGCCGCCGGGACCTTGGCCGGTCAGGTCGCGCTGTTGCTGGTGATCATCTACATGGTCGCGGTCTACGGTTTGTTCGGCGTGGCTGCCGATATTGCGTTGGCGGTGAATATCGCCCTCCTTCTCGGCATTCTGTCGGCGCTTGGAGCGACCCTGACGTTGCCGGGTATCGCCGGAATTGCGCTGACGATCGGGATGGCGGTGGATGCGAACGTGCTCATCTTCGAGCGCATCCGCGAGGAGACGCGGCGGGGACGATCACCGGTGTCCGCAATCGATACCGGTTACCGCCAGGCACTGCGTGCCATCATCGATGCGAACGTCACAACGTTGATTGCCGCGCTCGTGCTGTTCCAGATGGGTTCAGGGCCGATTCGCGGGTTCGCGGTCACACTTGCGGTTGGTGTGTTCACGACCATGTTCTGCTCGTTGATCATCAGTCGACTGCTGGTGCTGACGTGGCTCAGCCGTACCCGTCCCCAGGTCCTGAAGGTTTGAGAGGAACGCGGTGATGCGGCTCAGGCTGATTCCCGACGACACCACGCTGCAGATCATCCCGCTGCGCCGGCACGCGATGATCGGGTCGGTCGTGGCCATTGTGGCGTCCGCCGTGCTGTACGTGGCCATCGGGCTCAATTTCGGGATCGACTTCCGCGGCGGGATCCTGATCGAAGTCCGGATTCCGGAAGTACCACAGGTCACAGAGGTGCGGGGCGCATTCGAAGGGGCCGGTCTCGGCGAGGTCGCCATTCAGGAGTTTGGCGAGGAAACCGACTTTCTGGTGCGGATCGAGCGGCAGCCCGGCGGGGACGAGGCACAGCAGGCCGCGGTCGAGACAGCACGGTCGCATCTGGCAGCCGCATTCGGCGATGCCGTCGAATATCGACGGGTGGAATTTGTCGGCCCGACCGTCAGCCAGGACCTTCTCCGTGGCGGCGCTATCGCGGTGCTGCTCGCCGTCGTGGCAATGCTCCTTTACATCATGTTCCGGTTTGAGATGGCGTTTGCGTGGGGAGCGGTCGTGGCGCTGGTCCACGACGTGATTCTCACGATCGGCGTGTTTTCGATCACCGGGCTAGAATTCAATGTGGCCACGGTGGCGGCGCTGCTCCTCATTGTCGGCTACTCGATGAACGACACGGTCGTCGTCTATGACCGTGTTCGGGAAAACCTGAGGAAATACAAGAAGACGAGCCTTGATTTGGTGCTTAACCGGAGCATCAACGAGACGCTCTCCCGTACGGTCAACACCACGGTGACGACAATATTGGCCCTGGGGGCCCTGATTCTGCTGGGCGGACCGGTGGTTCAGGATTTCAGTTTCGCCATGATCTGGGGGATCACAGTCGGCACCTATTCGTCCATTTTCCTCGCGGCACCGCTCCTGTTGACGTTCGGTGTGCGCCGCGGTGCGGAGACCCCGGGGCCGAAGGCTGAAGGTGAGAGGGCCGCCTGAGGAAGACGGGGCGCTCGTCCGGGTAGACGGCTACGGACCCACCGGGTTCACGATATCGGGACGTCGCCTTCAGGGACCCGTCATTCTGCGCGCAAACGAGGCGGTTGTCTGGGCAGGCTTCAGCGATTCCGGACTGGAAGAGGCCGCGGCCCGCGACCTGCTCGCCGATTTCAGGCCACCGGGAATAGTTCTGGTCGGAACGGGCCAAAGCAGGGTCGTCCCCGGTACTTCGTTCCTTGCGTGGTTTCGGACACGCGGCTTCGAGCCCGACCTGATGGCCACCGGCGCCGCGTGTCGAACATGGAATGTGCTGGCCATGGAAGGCCGGGAGGTGATCGCGGGACTCATCCCGTCGGGGTGGGTCCCCGGGCAGGAAACGGAATCGTGAGCCCGGCGAGCATCCGGCCTCGCTGCCGAACGGACCGCGTCGTCACTGGCCGGTGCGCGGCCGGGTTATCGAACTCAGACGGGCGTGAGCTTGGTCCGGAGAAACTGGCCGGTGTAGCTCCCCGGGGCCTACATGACGGTTTCCGGCGATCGCTGCGGTATCGACCGGGGTAGGAGCGAGAATCACCGGGGCTGGGCGTGCCCGAATTGACAGGGGTCGCGGGCGATTCCGTCAAGGGATTCCTAAAGTTCGAGTTCGCTGTGCGAACCCAAACGGACAAGCTCCAACATATCTGGACCGTGCATGCGGTAGATCAGCACGAGGTCAGGGCGAAGATGACAATCTCGACAGTCGCCCCAAGGCCCGGACAGTGCATGGTCACGGTATCGCGCTTCGAGTGGGCGGTCTGTGGCAAGGTTCCGAATGACAGCTGCGAGCTCAATCTGAATCGTATTCCGATGTCGGCCTTTCCGCTCCCGCTGGTAATCGCGCTTGAATTGACGAGTCCATCGAACAGATCGAGCGCTATCCTGTTTCGTCATCGCGCTCAAGCTGAACGAAGAGGTCTTCGACAGAGTCAGCGGCTTCCAGTTCTCCGCGGCGGGCAGCCTTGATTGCGGCTATGGTCGTGGCATTGGGCACGAGCGGATCGAACGGCAGACGACGCTCAGCAACAATCCGCCGCATCATCATCCGAAATGCGTCGGAAACGGTCAGGCCAACGGCGTCCAGGATGGCGGATGCCTCATCCTTGGTGGCCTGGTCGATGCGAGCGCGGACGACCGTGTGCATGTAGCTCCCCTTCGAGCAAACTATTGGGCCATATTATGGCCCAAATAATGCGCGTCCGGCAAGACGTTCAACGCGTGCATCGCTCGATCAGTAACAGGTGGGAGCAGGCCGGTAGGGACACGTTGTAGTTCGGTCGTCTTGCCAACTCCGGACCCTCCCATCAGCCACCCTTCGAACGTAACGACACCCATCCTTTGTGGACTCCCGACAGGCGTTTGCAGATGGGCAATGCTGGCCCCGGCCGCGGTCTGTTTTTCCCGCCCAGCTGGGTCATTTTGACCGGAAGGCGGACGAAAACGACTATGTTTCAACGTTATGCATCACAGGCACGGTAGCAGATCGAGAAGCGGCTGCTTTCCGTAGCAACGCGGACTCGTTGGTGAGCCCGGCGCCGATTCTGGCTGCGATGCCGGACGGGCCGCGTCATCATGGGCCGGTGTGCGGCCGGGCCATGGTCCTCAGACGGGCGTGAGCTTGGTCCTGAGAAATTGGCCGGTGTAGCTCCCCGGCGCCTGCATGACGGTTTCCGGCGATCCCTGCGCGACCACTTGGCCACCGCCGGCGCCGCCATCCGGTCCCAGGTCGATGATCCAGTCTGCCTGCTTGATCACGTCGAGGTGGTGCTCAATCACGAGGACCGTGTTGCCCTGATCGACCAAGGCGTGAAGGACCTGGAGCAACGTCCGGACGTCTTCGAAATGAAGGCCTGTGGTCGGCTCGTCCAGCAGATAGAGGGTTCGGCCGGTCGCTCGCCTCGAGAGTTCCTTCGACAACTTGACCCGCTGGGCTTCGCCGCCCGAAAGCGTGGTCGCGCGCTGCCCGAGACGGACGTAGCCGAGCCCGACCCGCCGCAGGGTTTCAAGTTTGTCCCGGATGGTCGGAATGGCGGCAAAGAACTGGGCGGCCGACGTGACGTCCATGTCGAGAACGTCGGCGATGGAGTGGTCCCGGTATCGGATCTCGAGGGTCTCCCGATTGTATCGCCGGCCCTTGCATGCATCGCAGGTGACGTAGACCGGGGCCAGGAAGTGCATCTCGATCTTGATCACCCCGTCACCTTGACAGGCCTCGCAACGCCCTCCCTTGACGTTGAATGAGAAGCGACCCGGTCGATACCCGCGTGCGCGCGCTTCTGGCAACTGCGTGAACCAGTCACGAATCGGCCCGAACGCGCCCGTGTACGTGGCCGGATTCGAGCGCGGGGTTCGCCCAATCGGCGACTGGTCGATGTCGATGACCTTGTCAAACAGCCACGAACCGTGGATGCGTTCGTCCTGGCGATCCGGATGGGCGAGGGAAGAGCGGAGGAGCGGATGCAACGTGTCGAGGACCAGGCTCGACTTGCCGCTGCCTGAGACGCCGGTCACACAGATGAGGAGCCCTGCGGGGACATCGACTTCAACGTTCCGGAGATTGTTGGTGTTGATGTCGCGCAGGCTGAGCGTTCGTTCCGGCACCGGCTGACGGCGGTTCTCGGGTACGGGAATCGTGCGTTCGCCACTGAGGTACTGGCCGGTGAGGCTGTCCGCATGCGCCTTCAAGTCCTGGGGGGTTCCGGTGGCGACGACATGCCCGCCCGTTTCTCCGGCGCCGGGCCCCATGTCCACCACGAAGTCGGCAGCCAATATGGAATCCTCATCGTGTTCCACGACCAGCACGGTATTGCCGAGGTCCCGAAGGTTCTTGAGGGTCTCAAGCAAGCGAGCGTTGTCTTTCTGATGAAGCCCGATCGAGGGTTCATCCAGGACGTAGAGGACGCCGGTCAGACCTGATCCAATCTGGGATGCAAGCCGGATTCGCTGGCTTTCGCCGCCGGAAAGCGTGGCCGAGCCCCGCGCCAGGGTCAGGTATTCGAGGCCGACGTCCATGAGGAACCCGAGCCGAAGGGACAATTCCCGGAGAGTGCGTTCGGCGATGGTCCGGCTTTGCGCATCGAGCGTGGCCGGAAGCTCGTCGTCTACCCAGGCCTTGGCATCGGCGATTGTCATTTCGGACACAGTGCCGATATGCCGCTCGCCGATGCGAACGGCCAGCGCCTCGGTCCGGAGGCGATGGCCTTGGCAGGCGTGGCATCGGACCTTGGCGCGGTAGCTGCCTAGTTGTTCGCGTACCGACGGCTCGGAAGCTTCCTGCCAGCGCTTTTCGAGCGACGGAACTACCCCTGGAAATGGTCGGGTCAGCGTGCGGGCCGTGGCCGTGTCTCCGTACTCGATGGCCACATCGGTTGTCCCGGACCCGTGAAGAATGGTCTCCCGCACGGACTTGGGCAGGCGGCCCCATGGCCTGTCCAGGGAAAATCCGAAATGACGCGCCATCCCCTCAAGGGCTTGCAGGTAGTACCCTGACGGCGGCACTTCCCAAGGCTCGATGGCACCGGCACGGAGCGTCAGCTTCGGGTTGGGGATGATGAGGTCAGGATCGAAGAATTCGACGACGCCAATCCCGCCGCATCGATTGCACCACCCGGATGGACTGTTGAATGAGAACAGCCGTGGCTCAATCTCATCGATGGTGAAGCCGGAGACGGGGCAGGCAAAGCGGGCCGAGAAGGTCACTCGTTCGGATGAATCAGCATCTTCGGCAATCAGCAGACCGTCGGACAGCCGAAGCGCGGTCTCAGTGCTGTCCGCAAGACGCGATTCAAGACCTTCCCGGGTCACGATGCGGTCGACCACCACTTCGATGTCGTGGTTGCGGTGGCGATCGAGCGTCGGTGGGTCGTCGGTCTCGTACAGCGCCCCGTCAATCTTCACTCGTTGGAAACCCTGCCGCAGGAGGTCTTCCAAGTCCTTTCTGAACTCACCCTTGCGGTTTCGCACCACCGGACTGAGAAGGAGGAGACGCGTCCCCGGCGGACGCGCCATCATCGCGTCGACCATTTGCGTAACCGTCTGGCTGGTGATGGGTAGACCGGTCGCCGGGGAATAGGGGACCCCGACCCGGGCGAACAGGAGTCGCAGGTAGTCCTGAATCTCGGTGACGGTTCCGACGGTTGAGCGCGGATTGTGCGAAACGTTCTTTTGGTCAACCGCAATGGCGGGGGAGAGACCCTCGATCTGGTCGACGTCGGGCTTCTCGACCATTTCGAGAAACTGTCTGGCGTAGGCGGACAGGCTTTCGACGTAGCGGCGTTGCCCTTCAGCGTAGACCGTGTCGAACGCCAACGACGACTTCCCCGAACCAGATAGTCCGGTAATGACGACGAGGCGTCCCCGTGGGATCGTCACGTCGATGGACTTCAGGTTGTGCGTGCGTGCACCACGGATGGAGAGCATGCCGCTCGAACGGTCAGCGGCTTCCGCGGGATCCTGAGGCGCGGATGCTGACTTGAATCTGCCCGAGAAAGGCGGATGGATCTTGTGTACGGCCATCGGAAAATCCGCTCCGGATGCGATGCTATTCTAGTCGCCGGAACGGCAGGCCACTTCCAATGCCAATACCGCCGTACAGCCGCAAATGCAGTACGGGGCGGCCGAATCGTGTATATTTTCCGAATACATGGTACTGCAGAGTACGCAGGCTTCCTTATCAAGATAGAGAGTGCTGAATTGAGTCAAGGAAACGATTTATGGTGATGAGTGTTAACAAGGTAATCCTATTGGGGAATGTTGGACGTGATCCTGAAATCCGCGAGCTTCCGAACGGCGGACGCGTGGCCAATTTTTCGATCGCCACAGAAGAGCGCTGGCGTGACAAGCAGACCGGCGAGCAGCGCGAGCGGACCGAATGGCACCGGATAGTGGTGTTCAATCCGATGCTGATCGACATTGTCGATGACCGGGTCTTCAAGGGAACCCGCGTATACATCGAAGGCCAGCTCCAAACCCGCCGCTGGCAAGATCCTTCGGGTTACGACCGGTTTACCACGGAGATTGCGCTGCAGCGATTTGGCAGCCGCATCATCGTGCTGAACGACCGTCGCTACGACGATAGTCACGACGATTCGACGGCGGCACGGGGTCGGGGGACGTATCCATCCCGGACGCAGGCCGAACATTCACACGACGCTGATTACGACGAAGAAGTGCCGTTCTAGGTGCTGTGCTGGCGGACCACGATCCGAGTCGCCCCCGCCTGTTCCCATCACTCGCAGCTGCTGAAATATGACTTCTGAAGCCGGTCCAGGACAAGGCATGCCGCCTGCCGGAGACGCAGTCTCGACCGTAACGATTGTGGATGAGATGCGCCGGTCGTATCTCGACTATGCCATGAGCGTGATCGTGAGCAGAGCGCTCCCGGACGCCCGCGATGGCCTCAAGCCGGTCCACCGCCGGATTCTCTACGCGATGTTTGAGAACGGATACGGCTGGAACCGACCGTACCGCAAATCGGCGCGCGTGGTCGGCGACGTGATGGGGAAATACCACCCGCACGGGGATAGCGCCATCTACGACGCGATGGTCCGAATGGCGCAAGACTTCTCGATGCGGCTCGAGCTGATCGACGGACAGGGCAATTTTGGCTCCATCGATGGCGACCCGCCCGCGGCCATGCGGTACACCGAAGTGCGGATGGCGCGGGCGGCCGCCACGATGCTGGAAGACATCGAGTTCGAGACCGTCGATTTCCAGGACAACTACGATGCTTCGGCCTCGGAGCCGTCAGTGTTGCCCGCGCGATTTCCCAACTTGCTGGTGAATGGCACAGGCGGAATCGCGGTCGGGATGGCGACCAATGTGCCGCCGCATAATCTGGTCGAAGTGATCTCGGCCTGCCTGGCGCTGATCGACGATCCAACCCTCTCCGTCCAGGCGCTGACCCGGTACATCCCGGGACCTGATTTCCCAACCGGTGGACTGATCATCGGCAGGAGCGGGTGCCTCGAGGGCTACTGTACGGGCCGTGGTCGGGTGGTCATGCGCGGCCGGGCGACGGTGGAGGATCGAGGGAAGAATCGCTCGTCCATCATCATCAGCGAGATACCCTTCCAGGTCATCAAGGCCCGCATGATCGAGCAGATCGCCGATCGCGTGCGGAGCAAGGACATCGAAGGAGTGAGTGCACTCCGTGACGAGTCCGATCGTGACGGCCTGCGCATCGTGGTCGAGTTGAAGGGGGGCATGACACCGGCCGTCGTGCTCAACCAGCTGTACAAGTTCACCAGCCTCCAGACATCGTTTGGGATCAACGCGCTCGCACTTCACGATGGAAAGCCTGAATGCCTCGACCTGAAGCAGCTGCTTGAGGCCTTTCTCTCGTTCCGCGAGAGCGTCATCACCAAGCGAACACTGTTTCTGCTGAAGAAGGCCCGGGCGCAGGCGCACGTGCTGCTGGGGCTCGTCATTGCCGTAGCGAATCTTGACGCCGTAATGGCCCTGATCCGTGCCGCAGCGGACGCTGCCGCGGCTCGCGAACAGCTCGTCAACCGTGCCTGGCCTGCCGCGGAGGTCGGAGCTTACCTTGAGTTAATTGCGGAGCCGGGCCGGGAGATGGCGGCGGACGGCACGTGCCGGCTTACCGAGCGTCAGGCAAAGGCCATCTTGGATCTGCAGCTCCACCGATTGACCGGCCTGGAGCGGGAAAAGATCGGCAGTGAACTGCGGGACAAAGCGAAGGAAATCGACAGGTATCTGGAAACCCTTCGTTCCCGACCCCGCTTGCTGGAAATTCTTCGAGCCGAACTGGAGCAGATTCGGGATCAGTTTGGGACACCGCGCCGAACTGAAATCGTTGATGGTGACGAAGATGCCGATCGGGACGACCTGATCGAGCGCGAAGACATGGTGGTGACGCTTACACGGGATGGTTACGTCAAGCGTACTGAGCTTGCCGCCTACCGATCGCAACGCCGGGGCGGCAAGGGACGCTCCGCGATGGCGGTCAAGGACGACGACTTTGTCACCCATGTATTCACGGCCAGTACCCATGACCCAGTGCTGTTTTTCACGTCGCACGGCATCGTTCATCGCCGGAAGGTGTACGACTTGCCACTCGGTACGCCGCAAGCGCGCGGCCGTCCGATCGTGAACGTGTTGCGTATCGATGGCGAAGAGCAAATCACGACCATGCTGCCGCAGCCTTCGGAAGCGACAGACGAGGAGGCCGCTTCCGAGCTGGTGTTCGCCACTCGTGCAGGTTACGTGCGCCGCAATCGGATGTCGGATTTCGCCTCGATCAACGTGAATGGCAAGATCGCCATGAAGCTCGATCCCGGGGACACGCTCGTCGGGGTAGCAGAGGTGGCGCCGGACATGGATCTCATGCTGGCGACTCGACGGGGCAGGGCCATCCGGTTTCCCTTGAATGAAGTGCGGGTCTTCGTCGGTCGTGCATCGCGTGGGGTGAGGGGCGTCCGCTTCCAAAAGAAACAACACGATGAAGTGATCGGAATGTCAGTGCTTCCACACACGGACGCCTCGCCGGAGCTACGAAAACAGTATCTGCGCTATACCGCGAGCCTTCGGCGGAACGAAACACCCGTTGATCCGCCGGAGACTGCAGTGCTCAAGCAGCTGGCAGTTGAAGAGGTGTTCATGCTGTCCGTTACAGAACAAGGATTTGGAAAGCAGACCTCATCGCACGAGTATCGGACGACAGCAAGAGGGGGGCAGGGAGTGATCAATATCCAGACGGTGGGTCGTAACGGTCCTGCGGTCTGCTGTTTCCCGGTTGCCCAGACGGATGAGGTGATGGTCGTGACGGATCTGGGACGCATCATTCGTTGCCCGGTGAGCGACATCCGGGTGGCCGGAAGGGGTGCTCAGGGCGTTCGGGTCCTCCGTCTCGACAGCAGCGAGAAAGTGGTGTCGGTGACACGCTTCGATGCATCAGAGGATGATGAGGCCCCGGGCGGGCCTCCTCCGACCCGAATTCCGGAAGAAATGAGCAGCAATGATGGTGAGGTTGCCTGATGCCTGAGCGCATTGCCGTGTACCCAGGAACCTTCGACCCGGTGACGACAGGGCATCTGGACATCATCCAGCGGGCGACGCGCATTTGCGATCGGCTGGTGGTCGGTGTTGCCGACAACGTTGACAAGCGGCCCTTGTTCACGCCGGATGAGCGAGCCGACATGGTGCAGGGCGAGATCGACGCACTTGCGGGAAAGCTGGACGCAGCGGTCGAGGTACAGACGTTCGCAATCCTGCTGACCAAGTTTGTCAACGACGTGGGCGGATCGATTATTGTGCGCGGACTACGGGCCGTGACGGACTTTGACTACGAGTTTCAAATGGCCGGAATGAACGCCCGGCTTCGGCCCGACATTGAGACGGTGTTTCTGATGGCCAGTGAGCGCCATCAGTTCATTGCGTCTCGCCTGGTCAAGGAAATCTGCCTCCTTGGAGGTGACATTTCGGGATTTGTATCGCCGCGGATCCTTGCCCGAATCAACGACCGCATTCAGCAATCTTCATAAGGGACCTTCGGAATGCCCTGGACAATTTCCACTTCACTCGTTGCGGGCGGCTTCGCCCTGTTGGGCCTTGGCATCGCGGCCACGGCGCAAGCTGAAGAACAAAATCGCATTCACATGGAACTAAAGGACGGGACGGTCGTGATCAAACTCCGGCCTGATCTGGCTCCGAACCATGTCGCCCGCATCAGCGAACTGATAAGGGACGGCTTCTACGATGGGCTGAAGTTCCATCGGGTGATTGATGGGTTCATGGCGCAGACCGGGGATCCTCTGGGCAACGGTACAGGTGGATCTGGCCAGAATATTGCCGCGGAGTTCTCCGATTTTCCGCACATTCGGGGCACGGTTTCAATGGCCCGGGCCCAGGATCCGAACAGCGCTGATAGCCAATTCTTCATCGTCTTCGACGATGCTCGTTTTCTTGACCGGCAGTACACGGTCTGGGGAGAGGTCGAAGAGGGGATGGAACACGTCGACGCGATTAAGCGTGGCGGTGGACCAAACGGAATGGTGACGGACCCTGACATCATTGTCCGGATGTACTTTCCGGAAAGCTAGGCATTCAAGGAACGGTCCGGAGCCCGCCAGATATACTGACCCCGGTAGGGAGCCTGTAGCTCAGTCGGTAGAGCAACTGACTTTTAATCAGTAGGTCCAGGGTTCGAATCCCTGCGGGCTCACCAATCTAAACAACGGGCTCGGCTGGATCCGGTCATCAGAAAGTTTGAACGAGTCCCCGTTTTAGCCGAGACCGACAAACCCGAACCGGGCGTGCCAGACCCGCCTTTTCCGCGGCCGTTTCCGGTCCATTCGACGATGGTGGCGAGGTTGCCGCGCAATGTGGTGTGGATCTCGCCCCACTTCTCGCCGGGGGTGAGCACGATACGCTCGATCAGCCCCTGGATGCCGGGGCGCAGGATCACGCTGTCGCCCGAGATCGCGGAGTCCTTGTAGGTCGCGGCGACGGTCCAGCCCTCGCGCTCGGCGTGTTCTCGGCAGACCCGGAACTGGTCTTCGATGGAAGCGGCCCGCTGCTGGTCGGAGGAATAGCGGGCATAGAGCGCGGCGCGGATGGTCATCGGATAGGGTCTCCCATCGGTCGTGCGCCTCCTTCTCCGGCGGCGCATTGTCGTGGGCGGCGCGGGTCGCCTCGACCCGCTCGCGCGCGATCTGGCGTCCGAGCGGGAATCATCCGGTTCGCGGTGCCTCAAGGTCGAACAGCGGGATGTCCATCGCGCGGGCAACGTCGTTCATCCGCCGGTCATAGCTCGCCAACGCCACCCCCTGCCCGTGTTCGGCCAGATACGCGCACGACGCCAGATGCAGGGCGTCGAGGGTGCGCAGCGCGTCGGGGCCGGGAAAGGCGTCCAGCGCCCGCGCCTGCACCGAAGGCGATAGCTCCAGCATCGCGACCCGGCCGATCAGCCAGCGCGCCGCCTCGCCGTAGGACTCCGCGAGCCCGCGCGCATGCAGCGGGGTCCATATCTCGTATTCCAGCAGCCGGCTGGAAAACAGCGTCTCGTCCCAGAGCGAAGCGGGCGGCTGCCGGTTCTCGGCCAGAAGATGCGCGAGCGCGACGGACGAATCGAGGTAGATCACCGGTCGCGCCGGCTCTCGTCCAGATCGGCCAGGATTTCTTCCAGCGTGGCGACGGGCTTGGGCTTGGGCGGCGGTCCCGAGGCGGTCAGCCTCGGCGGCGTCAGCACGCCGGATCGCACCGCCTCGGCCAGGAAGGCGTCGGCGAGGATCGGGCTACGGGTCTCCCGGAGTGGGCCAAGCTCCGCCACCACTTGGTCCCGGTCGGTCACCAGGATCGTCTCGCCGGAGGACGCAAGCCGGACGTATTCGCTCAACTTGCTGTTTAGAACCTTGATGCCGACCGATCTCATGCTGTAAAGGTAGCGACCGGACGCTACCTGGTCAACTCGGTTCGCATCATGGTCTCCGGTTTCTCGGGAATCGGCGGCCGTGACGGGCGCGCCTCGCGACGGAGTCCGGGTCCGTCGCCGGCGTTGTGTCTGGTCAGGAGGAGGGGAGACTAGTACCTGAGTTGCTCGAAGGTCGCCGTTCCGTGCAATGTGACCCGGTCACGAAGGACGAGAGCGGAAATCAGTCAGGCCCTCGAGGCTGCAGCCGAATCGTCAGGATGTCGGTGTCGTGATACTGCTGGTGCCGTACCGACGTGGCGTAGTGACGGAGCAGCCGCAAAGGTGTCTCTGACTCGTTGGGAAGATCCGTGACACCTTCACTCAGCATCGCAAGCTGATCTTCCAGGTTCATGCTGGTACCGCCGGCGATGAACTCCAGGTCCGCTGACAGTTCATCGGGTCTGGCCACCACGAGCAGCTGGCGGTCCGGGTCTTGGCTGCCATCCCCGAGCAAGAGATGCACTGCTTCTTCGCCGACGGCGCGCAGCCGGATCGTCATCTGCTCGTCGAACTGCGTTCGCCGGGCGAAGTCGGCCAGGAATTCGTCAATCTCGGTCAGCGCATCACTGGAGAGAGCAGTGCGGATCCGTCTGGGTCTCTTGCTGGTCAGATCGAGAAAGCCTGACAGGACAATGACGCAGATCCCTCCGGCCGTCATGCCATGGCCCAGCAATGCTCCCCAGGCACCCTCCAGGAACTCCGGGTAGACAAGGTCGAACTGGAAGGCGAGACCGATCCAAAAGGCGAAACCGACGATCAAGCTCTTTCGGTAGTCAAGCCCGTCGTTGATCAGGATCTTCACGCCAAACACGAACAGGAGGGCGATGAGCACCGCAATGTAGGCACCCACCACTGGACCCGGCATCGCAACAATGGCGGCCACGGGTTTCGGCAGGAACGCCAGCACAATGAACAGCAGGCCGACGCATACGCCAACGGAGCGAGCGCCGACACCTGTCAGTTCGGCGATCGAGATGCTGTTCCCGTACGTCGTGTTGGGAACTGTCCCGCTGATGCCAGACATGAGGTTGCCGAGGCCGTCAGCATTGATGGCTCCCTGGACAGACCGGAAGTCAATGGCGCGCTGCCGGCGCCAGGAAGCCCGCTGGATGGCGATGGCATCACCCAGCGTGTCCATCGCGCCTACAAGCGTGATGATCAGAAATCCAGGAAGTAGAGCCCAGAATGTGGCGTCAAAGCTCAAGTCGAGGCCCGGGTAAGCGCTGAATGAGGGGAGACCGATCCACGGGGCGTCCGCGACACGATCGACGTCATAAATTCCGAATGCCAATCCGGCTAGACCTCCGGCAACAAGCCCGACAGCAGGCGCCCAGACACGCCAGGTTCCGGTGCATCTCAGCGCAATCAGGATGATGGTGGCCAGGGTGATGACCGCGGTGACAGGTCCGGCAGCTGGCGCCACGCCTTCCGGAATATCCATGAACTTCCGGAAGACAATGGGCGTGATGCTCACCGGAATGAGCATGAGCACAGTGCCGGCAACGGTAGGCGTAAACACGCGCCGCAGGGCGGCCATCTTGGCGCCAAGGATGAACTGGACGAAGGAGGAGGCGACGATGAGGGTGGCCAGCAGTCCCGGCCCTCCTTGTTCGAGTGCCGTTACGCTGACCGCCAGGAATGCCGAGGTGCTGCCCATCACCAGGATGTACCCAGCTCCCAGCCTTCCGATGCGGACCGCCTGCACGATCGTGGCTAGTCCGCTCACCACCAGCGCCGCAAACACTGCCCAGGTCAGGTAGGCCTCGCTCTCGCCGGCCGTCGTGATGAGCACCGCCGGTATGAAGACCACGCCGGCAGCGGATAGAACGGTGTACTGGAGCCCCAAGCCAACAGTTAAGGGGATGGAGGGGCGTTCATCGGCCTCGTAACGGACCCCGTGATTGATGGCGGGAGGAGCTGTAGTCATCGTCGGACTCGAAACAAAATGGTCGGGACTGATACACCGGGAAGTCGAGCTGCCAGGCGGAAACCCGGAGGATAATGCAACAGACCGGAACTGACCGTGCAGTGCAGCTCGCGGCATGCTGCGCAATGCGTGGTTAGCCCCCGTTTGTCATCCGCCGCGGTTCGTGACGGAGGTGATCCAATCTGTCCGGGAACATAACGACCTTTGGGTGCGAAGGCGCAAGGCCCGCCGGAGACCCTGCCGACGATGGATCTGGCGGCGTTGGTGAGACGATCCGACAAATTCTGGGGTCGAGGCCGCAATCGGTGCGGTCGTGCGTCGAAGGACCGCGTTCGTTGCTCGCCATTCCATCGAGTCTTTCGAAGGTACCCGGGCTTCCGGTCCCGTTGGCACTTGGCTTAAGTTAGGTGGATTTAACGGCGCTTTTTTGTTTTTCTTTCGTAAAGAGGAAGGAATCACGTCAATGGGTAGCTTTTTGGCGAGTCTGGGCGAGGCAGTTGGCTTGATCGTGACCGGTGACCCGGACCTCCTGGAAATCATCGGGCTGTCGCTCCGAGTCACGCTGACCGCCGTTGCTGCTGCCTGCGTCATTGGCTTGCCGATCGGCGCGGTGGTCGGCGCACTTCGATTCCCTGGCCGGTCACTGGCAGGGGTCATCCTCAATTCCCTGATGGGGCTGCCCCCCGTGGTCGTGGGACTGATGGTTTACATGGCGCTGTCGGCCGGCGGACCGCTGGGGCCGCTCGGGCTGCTCTACACGCCGACGGCCATGATCATTGCGCAGACGATCCTGGTCACGCCGATCGTCGCGGCGTTGACCAAACAGATCGTGGAAGACCTCCATGCTGACTACGCCGAGCAGTTTGCCTCGCTTGAGGTCGGCCCCTTCGATCGGGTGGTCGCACTGTTGTGGGATGCGCGTTTCAGCCTCATGACGGTGGCGCTGGCAGGGTTCGGACGTGCGGTCGCCGAGGTGGGTGCCGTGATCATGGTTGGCGGCAACATCAACCATGTGACTCGTGTCATGACCACCACCATTGCCCTGGAGACCTCGAAGGGCAACCTAGAAGTCGCCCTGGCCCTGGGTGTCGTCCTTCTCACCATCGCCCTGATCGTGAACGGAGCCGTGATGACATTCAGGGCTACGGCAGCACGGGTGACGTATGCTTGAAACGGAATTCAATGTGCGATCGCCAGCACCCGCCTGGCGCGAAGAGACGCAGCGCGCGGCATCACCCGAGGTGCTCCTTGAGACGCGCGCACTCTGCTTCGACGCAGGTGGAAGACGGCTCATCGATCGCATCGACATCGATATCCGCGCGGGCAGGCGGACAATGATCATGGGCGCCAACGGGACCGGCAAGAGCCTACTGCTCCGGCTCCTACACGGTCTCATCCCGCCAACGAGAGGAGAGGTGCTCTGGCGAGGCCGGCCACTTGACCGGAGGGGTCGACACGCGCAGGCGATGGTGTTTCAGCGCCCGGTCATGCTGCGCCGATCGGTTATCGCCAATCTTCGTTTCGCCCTCGCAGTGCGGGGCTTTACGGGTTCAGAACGCGCCATGAGAGAGACCGAGGCCTTGCAGCGGGCACAACTCGAAGGACTGGCCGCCCGACAGGCCTGCGTGCTGTCCGCGGGTGAACAACAGCGCCTCGCCGTTGCCCGGGCGCTTTCCTGCGCACCCCGGATACTGTTTCTTGACGAGCCGACGGCAAGCCTTGATCCGGTCTCTACCCACGCAGTAGAGCAGCTCATTCGAGAGGCCCATGCTGACGGAGTCACCATCGTCCTCGCGACGCACGATGTGGGACAGGCGCGACGGCTAGGTGACGATCTGGTGTTCATGCATGCCGGTCGCGTTGTCGAAACCGGTCGCGTGTCCAATGTTCTCACTGCGCCGCGTTCGGAAGCGGCCCGGGCCTGGCTCGAAGGGCGCCTATACCTGGATTCATCGTCGTAACGGAAGATTCTCGGAGCAAGCGTGTACGTCATGACCCGAAGGACGCTGCTCGGCCTAACTGTCGCCGCAGTGGCGATCCTTGGGCAAAGCGACAGGTCGTCCGCGACCGAGAAGTTCATTGTCGTCCAGTCGACCACATCGACCGATCATTCAGGCCTGTTCGATCGCATCCTTCCGGTGTTTCGGGAGAAGACCGGCATCGAGGTACGCGTTGTTGCGGTGGGAACCGGCCAAGCGATCAAGAATGCGGCGAATGGCGACGGCGACGTGCTGTTTGTCCATGACAGGGTCGCAGAGAACGAGTTTGTTGCAGATGGCCATGGCGTCAGTCGGGCGGACGTCATGTACAACGATTTCATCATTGTCGGCCCGCCCGCTGATCCCGCTGGTGTGGCCGGCGCAACCGATGCCGTGGTCGCCTTGTCGAGGATTGCCGATTCGGATGCACTGTTTGCCTCGCGCGGAGACGACAGCGGAACGCACAAGACAGAATTGCGGCTCTGGCATCAAGCAGGAGTGGATGCGGTCGCCGCTTCGGGTTCCTGGTACCGCGAAACCGGCTCAGGCATGGGAGGAACCCTTAATACCGCAATCGGACTGGGTGCCTACACCATGGTTGATCGGGCAACCTGGATCAGCTTCGGCAACAAGCATGGCTACCGGGTTATGGTCGAAGGCGATCCGCGGCTCTTCAACCAGTACGGCATCATCTTGGTGAACCCGGACAGACATCCGCGGGTAAAGGCCAAGTGGGGCCAGCAGTTTGTCGACTGGGTTCTTTCCAGCGACGGCCAGACCGCAATTGCGTCCTACAAGGTCGACGGTCGGCAAGTCTTTTTCCCGAATGCCCGGCGGGTGCCATAGAGGCTGCGCTCTGATCAGAACCCATTGATCGCGACACTTTGCGGCAACGTCTGGCCGGCACATGTGCCGATCGGTGCTGGCCCGAGAGGGTCCTACGGCGATAGCCAGCGCACGGTCCCGAGGTCGGTCAGACGGTAGCCGCCCATGGATGCAGCCTTGCGCCGCAGAGGTTCGTTGCGGGCAAACGCCAACAGTGTCTGTACGGGTTCCGTGAAATACGCACGGCGATTGATCAACAAGTCGAACCGCTCCTCGACGAGCGGCAGGAACGGCAGGTGGAACTGGCGTGCCATAGCTTCGATTCCCATCGCGGCATCGGCTTCACCGGCTGCCACTGCTGCGGCTGCATCGCTTTCGGTCCGGGCAAGGCCGCTGGACGGGACCAAGTCGTTCAGCGTTAACCCCGCCTTGGCCAGCAGATCCTCGAAGATTGCCGCGGCGCCTGCTCCCGGTTGGCGGAGGGCGACTCGTTTCCCTTTCAAGTCAGCCATTTGCGTCACTTCGCCCTGCACCCGATCCGACAGGATCAGTCCCCGCGCCCGCACCGCCCACGCAATGAGAACGCTGGCGCGGATTCCCATCTCTTCAGCCGTCTGCACGTTCCAGCCCCGGTGTTCCGGGATATGGATGCCGGCTAGGGCCGCCCGCCCTTCGGAGAATCGCTTGAGGCCGTCGACGCTGCCGTTGAAGAGGGTTGCCAGAGTTGAACCGGATTCTCTTACCGCCCAGTCAAGCAGTGGGTCATGCGAGCCGGTAAGCACAGCGGGCCGTTCCCGGGGCATCGATGTGCCCGCACCCTCGATCCACGCCAGGATCTCGGCACTGGGGAAGAGCAGCTTTCCGGTGACCCTGCGGTGCGGAATCCCGCCGCTAGCAGCCAGATCATAGACCTTGCGTTCCTTCACACGGAGCAGCGCTGCCACCTCTTTCGTCGTCAGGTACAGCGGGTGGTCCCTCTGCGCGTCCGCCTGCATCGCCTGTCTCATGCCTCCAGGAACCGCACCATCCGCAGCGCAATGCATACAGGATATGCGGGCGACTTGGTGGTTCCACTCTTGGGCACGGGTTACCCGCATCGCTGATGGCGCACGGCATGGTGCGCCGGCCTCGATGACGAAACCGTCGGAGCCCCCTCGCGGCCGAAGCGGCCCACAGGGCCGTTACAATCCGCTGGATGGGATTCGCTACGACCATCCTGAGCGCCGGTGGTATTGAGAGGTCGTGGGCCAAGGGTGCGCTGGTCCTGGCAGCGTCAGGCTGCCTGCTGGCCGGCGGGCCCGCATTGGCCCAATGCCAAGACGACGCACCAATGGTCTTGCACGGCTCATTGCCTCTGTCGCCCGAACCGGAGAGCCTAGTGCTGCTTCGGCACGCCTTGACCCGCTCCCATGACCCCGATGCACGCACCGGGCCTGAACGGGCTGCTCTCATCGCGAGTCTCGACAGGATTCTGACCCGCATAAGAACGACTTGGCCCGACATGGCAGCGGTCACGGCTCGCCCTCTCTGGCAACCTGGGCGGCTGATCCTGCATTCGGACCCGTCACTGGGTGGGAAGGTCCTGCGGGGGCTTGGAGAACGCGGAGCACTCGCTCCGTTCTGTACCGGCCACGCAGGGTTTGATGCGCTCAATCGAGCCGTTGGCCTTAGGGCAATTGCAACGTTTCACCACCTGCCGGACATGTTCGTGATGGATTTCGATTCGGACTTGGACGTTCCGGGCGTTGCCGCGCGGTACGAATCCCTTGATGGGATGATCACTGCGTCACCGGACGCCCCGATGGGAGACGGCCCCGGGATCCAGGTGTCGCGCTCGAATGGCGAATGGTTCCTGGTGTTCCGCCAGGCGTGGGAGGATTGTCCGTCCGGTTGCATGTATTCCGAGATCCACTTTTTCGTTGCCGATGAGCGCAGGGTTGCCCGAATCCATTACGAGAAAGCGGCTCGGATGGAAGAGTTCTCGGACATCCTCGCCGCACGTGGTTGGCGGCTCCAGTGACGCATCTGCGTCTGTTCCCGCGATCGACCCAAGTGTCGTCTTGGACTGAAGACTACCGGCAAGAGGACCCGGAGCTGCCACGGCGGCGATCCGCACGCGTGGATTCACCAGAAGGGGATGAAGTGCGGATGTGGCAATCGCGGCACGTTGGGGCAGGCCCGAGCGGCCCTAATCCCTCGCGAAACGCAGGCGCTTCGGGAGGCTCCGGCGGGCTTTCCTGTCAGCTGGAGCCGAATTCCCATCCCTGCGTCGGCATGCTAGGAATGCTGGCTTTCCGGTCGGGCGACTTGCAGCGCTGACCGCGACAGGCCAAGCCCATGCACCAGACCAGCGATATCGAGATTGCGCGTGCCGCCAACCTTCTTCCCATCCAGGAAGTTGGCGAAGGACTGCAGATTCCGGCGAGGCACCTGGTTCCATGGGGTCGAAGCGTCGCCAAACTCGACCTGGATTTCATCGACTCGATGTCGGGACGCCCCGACGGCAAGCTCGTGCTGGTGACGGCCATCACGCCCACCCCTGCCGGAGAAGGCAAGACCACCACAACGGTCGGGCTGGGCGACGCCTTCAATCGCGTCGGCAAGCGAGCGGCGATTTGCCTTCGGGAGCCCAGCCTTGGGCCGTGCTTTGGGCTCAAGGGGGGCGCTGCCGGTGGCGGTTACGCGCAGGTGGTCCCGATGGAGGACATTAACCTCCACTTTACCGGCGACTTCCATGCCATCGGTGCCGCCCACAATCTCCTGGCCGCGATGGTTGACAATCACGTGTACTGGGGAAACGCGCTGCAGCTTGACGCGCGACGGGAAGGATGGCGCCGGGTCGTGGACATGAACGACCGGGCCCTGCGCGACGTGGTGCTGTCCCTCGGGGGCGTCAGCAACGGCTTTCCGCGGCAGTCCGGGTTCGACATCACCGTGGCATCGGAGGTCATGGCCATCTTCTGCCTGGCCGAGGGCATCGCCGACCTCGAGCGGCGGTTGGGCAACATTGTCGTCGGGCGGACCCGGGAGCGCGAGCCTCGCCGGGCGCGGGACCTGCAGGCGGACGGTGCAATGGCGGTGCTGCTCAAGAACGCACTGATGCCGAACCTGGTCCAGACTCTTGAGAACAACCCGGCGTTCGTGCACGGGGGACCGTTCGCCAATATCGCCCATGGCTGCAATTCGGCGATCGCGACTCGCGCCGCGTTGAAGCTTGCGGATTACGTGGTGACCGAGGCGGGGTTCGGAGCCGACCTCGGGGCTGAGAAGTTCTTTGACATCAAGTGTCGAAAGGCCGGACTCACGCCGGCCGCGGCCGTTGTGGTCGCGACGGTGCGGGCGCTGAAAATGCATGGCGGCGTGGCGGTGAAGGATCTGGGAAGCGAGGACCTCGAGGCCGTCCAGAGGGGCCTTGAGAATCTCGGCCGGCATCTGGACAACGTCGCGAAGTTCGGTGTACCGGCAGTGGTTGCAGTGAATTGCTTTACCAGCGACACCCAGTCGGAAATTGCGGCGATCCAGGATTACTGCGCTGCACGTGGAACGGTGGCAGTTCCCTGCACCCATTGGGCGGACGGCAGTGCCGGCACGGAGTTGCTCGCCCGCAGCGTGCTGGACCAGATCGAGGGTAATCCGACGTCATTTCAGCCCCTCTATCCCGATGATCTTGGCCTCTGGGAAAAGATCGAGTTAATCGCACGGGAGATCTACGGGGCTGCATCCGCATCCGCGCCCGCGAGCGTTCGGTCGCAGATTGAAAGATTCGAGGACGAGGGCTACGGGCACTATCCGGTGTGCATGGCCAAGACGCAGTACAGTTTTTCCACGGATCCTGCCCGCAAGGGAGCGCCGACCGGCCACACCCTTTCCGTGCGCGAAGTCCGAATCGCTGCAGGCGCCGAGTTCCTCGTGGCGATCTGCGGAAACATGATGACGATGCCTGGTCTGCCGCGAGAGCCCGCGGCCAATCGTATCCGTCTGGACGCCCAAGGTCAGGTAGAAGGGCTGTTCTGACAGGCGGCGATCGCTCGCCCTCGTTGTCATGCACCTGGTACTCTGACACACGCAGAGAGACTCCAGGAACGCGCGGACATCGCTGCAGCACGGCGTCCGGCATCCTTCTAGCCCTCTGTGACGTTCAGGAGGGTACGAGTGACTCGAACTCAGTCGAGATTGATAGAAAGGATAGGAAGAAAGAGGCAATTAAAATAGTGTGTTGAATGATTATTTTCACGACTATCTGAAGAACATTGCGATGTTGTTCCCGCACGCTGCCGACGATGGCGTGTGGGGAGCTGTTGGGCGGTACACGTGTCAGTTCGGTTGCTGGCGGCGGTCCGTCGGACAGTGTGGAACGACTAGTGCAGTGCTGCACGGATGAAAGGACACAGCCAGGGAAACCCCGTAACGATGCGCTGTACAGCTCTCCGGAGCCGCACGTAGGCGCACTGGTTGACTTCTGATCCGACTGTGGGCATGACACGTCGGAACGTGCGACGAGCGGGTGTCGGCATGCGGATTCCGTCTTCACCTGCTTTGCAGCTAGCGCGTCGCGGCGCATCTGCCCCAGGGCGGGCTCTCCGACGGTTCCTGCGTCTCTTCGCGGGGGCCGGTCGTGACCTGGCACCGCTGATCGGCGTCGTCGCTTTCTTCCAGTTCGTCATCTTTCGCCAACCGCTGCCCGACTTCGAATCCATCCTGCTGGGATTGGTCTTCGTTGTCCTAGGGCTAGCCATGTTCATTCACGGGCTGGAGACCAGCCTGTTCCCCATCGGGGAGGACATGGCGAATGCCCTCACGGCGAAGGCGAGTGTGCCGTGGCTCCTGGTCTTTGCTTTCGGCTTGGGTTTCGGGACCACGGTTGCCGAACCGGCATTGATCGCGGTGGCAGGGGAGGCCGGCAAGATTGCCGCCGAGGCTGGCATGATCGAAGCGACGCCGGCAGCAATCGAGCACTGGTCAAATCGGCTTCGGCAGGTTGTTGCTGTCTCCGTGGGCTCGTCGATCGTGCTCGGGGTCATGCGCATCATCCGCGGATGGCCGATCCACTTCATCGTGATCGGTGGCTACATGGTGGTGCTGGTCATGACGGCATTCACGCCGCCTGAATTCGTGGGAATCGCGTATGACGCGGGTGGCGTGACCACGTCGACCATCACGGTGCCTCTCGTGGCCGCGCTCGGGGTTGGATTGTCGACGGGGATCCGCGGCCGAAGCCCGGTTACGGACGGTTTCGGAATGATTGCGCTCGCGAGTCTCTTTCCGATCATCTTTGTGCTCGGTTACGGAATGGCGTCGTGACCGGTATCGGTCAGGCAGCCGTCGACCTCGTGCCGGCACTGCTGCAGACCCTCTCCGACGTGCTCCCGATCATCCTTCTCCTGTTTGTTTTTCAGGTCGTGGTCCTGCGTCGCCCGTTGCGTCATCCTGGCAGGAAACTGATCGGCCTAGGCTACGTCGTTGCCGGCTTGGCCCTTTTTGGTGCCGGACTGGAAAGCGCCTTGTTTCCCCTGGGCCGAAGCATGGCTGCGCAGTTGACAGCGCCTGACTTCCTGGGGCTGACCGAAGGCGAAATCGGGCCACCCGGCGCGTACCTGTGGGTGTACGTCTTTGCAGCTGCGATCGGGTTTGCCACTACAGTGGCGGAACCGGCTTTAATCACGGTCTCCATCAAGGCCGAACAGGTGTCCGCCGGCACGATCCGGGCGTTTCCGCTCCGGCTGGCCGTCGCCCTGGGAGTCGCGGTCGGGGTGGCGCTTGGAACCTATCGGATCGTTTCGGGTACGCCACTCCACTGGTACATCATGGCGGGCTACCTGTTGGTTGCCGCACAGACAATCTGGGCGCAGCGGGTCATGATCCCGATTGCCTACGATTCCGGCGGCGTCACCACTTCGACCGTGACTGTTCCCGTGGTTTCTGCACTGGGAATCAGTTTGGCCGCGGCGATTCCGGGCCGCAGCCCGCTTGTCGATGGTTTTGGACTGATTGCCTTCGCCAGCCTCTTTCCGATCATTTCGGTACTGGCCTACGCGTGGACGGCGGCTTGGCTGCTGCGTTACCGTCGCTGGACCAGACGACGCGAGAGGACCTCATGAAGCTGAAGCTCATCATTGCCATCGTTCCCGATACCCGCACGGAGGACTTGCAGGAAGCGGCACGGGCGGCCGGGGCTACGGGCATCACCGTCATCCACCAGGCGCGTGGCGAGGGCCGCGCGCCCGCGAAGACGTTCCTTGGCATGGACACGCAACTGATGTGCGATGCCCTGATGCTCGTGGTGGCGGCCAGTCGGGCTGAACGTGTCTTGGCAGCCATCACGGAGGCCGGTGGCCTCGAAGAAGAGGAGGGGGCGGGCGTGGCGTTCCAGCTTGACGTTGAAGCGGCCAGGGGATTCCTCACGCAGTTGCCTGACTGACGATCCGAAACCGGGGTCGCCTTGTTGTCGGACGGCGGGGTCTGCCGCCGGAAGACGAATCGTCCGCTATCGCCCCTTACGCCCCGTACGAAGCCGGATCTCGAACACCCCCTCACGCTCGACAATTCCCAGGAGCTCGTGGCCGGCGATCTCGCAAAAGGCCGTGAAGTCTGCCGGTGCGGACGAATCGTCAGCGCTGATCAGGGCTTCGCTGCCGGACGACACGCGCCGCAATGCCTTCCGGGCCCGAATGACGGGCAGCGGGCACCGAAGCCCCCGATAATCAAGCATGATCAGCGATTCGTCGGTCATGAAGGCGTCTTGCCTGCCTTCTCGTCATTCCTGACCCGTTTCGCGATCCGGAAGGCCGCAACTCCCGCCGGCATCCCACTGTAGACTGCGACCTGGATGAGGGTCTCTCGTATCTCTTCCCACGTGCATCCATTGCGACGCGCACCTCGAACGTGCAACTCGAATTCTTCGTCTCGGCCAAGGGTGGCCAGAATGCAGAGGTTGTTGAGACTGCGGCGCGCCATGCTCAGCCCATCACGGCCCCAGACACCGCCCCAGCAGTACTCAGTGAGCAGATTCTGAAAATCGTCCGTCAGCGGATCACTGTGCCCGGTCGCCCGATCAACATACCGATCACCCAGGACTTTTCTCCGAATTTCAAGGCCCTGCTGGTAGCGTTCCTCAGACATGGTGGTACTCCGTTCCGTCACATCCCAAACAAAATGTAGCTGTACTGCATGACGACAGCGCGGAGCATGGGGAACCCCCGATCAGCCGCGACCGCGGACACTGGCCGGTAAAGCGAGCCGATCGGCTGCGAAGTGCTGCCAAGTTTCGGCCCATCGTGCTCGGAAATTGAGGTTGGCTCGAGCGCACCGGCGGCTGCGCGATTGTCCCGCTCCATTTCACCGGGTTACTATGAAGGTCGTCAGCAGCCGGTAAGATTCTCCTGATGCACGATCTCTTGATTAGGGGCGGCACCGTTGTCGATGGCACCGGTGCCAGGGCTCGGACTGCTGACGTGGCGGTGCAGGGAGATATCGTGACGGCGGTGGGGACCGTGGACGGTCCCGCAAGACGGACCATCGATGCGGACGGGGCACTGGTGCTGCCCGGTTGGGTGGACATTCATACGCACTACGACGGCCAGGCGACCTGGGATGCCGAGCTGACACCCTCCTCGCTGCACGGCGTTACCACGACGGTGTTCGGAAATTGTGGGGTCGGCTTCGCTCCTGTGCGTCCGGGCAGCGAGCCCTATCTCATTAACCTGATGGAAGGGGTGGAGGACATCCCGGGTACGGTCTTGTCGGAAGGCGTTGATTTTCGGTGGGAATCGTTTCCCGAATACATGGACGTCCTGGCCGAAACCCCTCGGACAATGGATGTGGCGGCGCAAATCCCGCACGGCGTGCTCCGGTTCTACGTGATGGGGGAGCGTGGCGCCGACCATGAAGCGGCGCCCACAGAAGATGAAATCAGTCAGATGCGGGATCTGGCCGAAGCAGCGCTGCGCGCGGGCGCAGTCGGGATCTCGACATCAAGGACGACCAAGCACAGGGCCGCCGATGGCCGCATGACGCCCGGTTTGTCGGCCGACCGCGCGGAACTGTCCGGGTTGGCTGAGGCCATGCGGAGGGCAGGGGCAGGAGTGTTCCAGTGCAACACGGACTTCGGTCCCGGCGAGTACGAGATCCTGGAGGGGATCGCCCGGCGTTCGGGGCGTCCGCTCTCGGTGCTCTTGCTGCAGATCGACCGTGAACCCCAGTTGTGGCGGCAAACGCTGGGGGCCATCGAGCGCTCGAATCAGGCTGGGCTGCAGGTCAGAGGTCAGGTCGGATGCCGTCCCATCGGCGTGATGATGGGCCTGGAAACCAGCATGAATCCGTTCAAGACGCACCCGGCTTGGGAGTCGATTGCAGGTCTGTCGCCGAGAGACCGTATCGCGGCCCTTCAAATCCCGGACCTGCAAAGACGGCTGGTCGAAGAGCGGCCAACGGACCCGTACACCAAGTTCATGGACTATGGGCTGACCCGGGCATCCGAGTTCACACCGGGGTTCGACTATGAACCGGTACCGAACGAAACCGTTCACGCGAGGGCGGCTGCAGCAAATCGAACGGCGTGGGATCTTGCCCTCGAACTTATGCTCGAATCCGATGGCAAGGGGTTGCTGTTCTTCCCATTTGAGAATTATGCTGATGGAGATTTGACCGTTATCCGCACGTTACTGGAATCACCGCACACGGTGTGCGGCCTTGGCGACGGGGGTGCACACGTTGCGACGCTGTGTGATGCGGGGTACCCGACTTTCCTGCTTTCGTACTGGGCTCGTGACCGCGTCAAGGGGCCGGGCCTGCCCCTGGAGCACTTGGTGCACAAGCAGACATTGGCAACGGCCAGTTCGTACGGTTTGCACGATCGGGGGCAGCTGAGACCCGGATTCCGTGCAGACATCAACGTCATTGACTTCGATTCGCTGAAGGTGACGCGGCCCGAAATCGTCTATGATCTTCCCGCTGGCGGGAAACGTCTCCTGCAGGGTGCCGAGGGATACCTTCACACGATAGCCTCTGGGGTGGAGGTGCGGTCGATGGGCGAATTTACGGGTGCGCGGCCCGGCCGCCTGTTGCGGGGGGCGACAGCGCTGCCGGCAGAGACGCAAGCGACGGCGTAAGCCAGATGCGAAGGAAACCGCTTGAAGGCGCTGCGGCCCCGCCGCTCCGCACAGATCGGTACCCGAGGGTGCAATCACGGAGCGCGCGTCCGGGCAACCGCCTTGACCGCAGGAATCGGTTCGTCGGCCTGATTCGTCGGGCCGCGCTGGTGGCCGTGATCGGCTATGTCGCGTTCCACGTGCTCAGGGGTGATTTCACGCCTAATGCGCTGCTTGAACAGAAGCGCGAAATTCAAGCGGCCGAAGACACGGTGTCGGAGCTTCAGGTAGTTCACGATCGTCTGGAGGATCGGGTTTCCCGGCTGTCACGAAACTCGCTGGACCTGGATCTTCTGGAGGAGAGGGTCCGCGTCATGCTGGGCTGGGCCAGGCCCGATGAATACGTGTTCGTAATTGATTCAGACGAAGCCGGACAGTGATCGGCTCAGGCCCGCGGGGTAGTTCCTGATGGCCGCTTCGAAACGGGTGAAAGAAGGGGCGCGGGAACTCTCGCCGCTGGCGAGCCTCGCGGCCCGGGCGGCGGCATCGTATGAACCGATGCCCAATGGGCATGAGCAGGTGGATTTGGGTTTGCCACCAGGTGAGCTGCTCGACATCCACCGCCGCATGCTGCTTCTGCGACGACTGGAAGAGCGGATCGGACAGCTGTACGCGATGGGCGAGATCGGCGGATTTTGTCATCTCTACATCGGCCAGGAGGCAGTCGCCGTCGGGATGGAGCGCGCGACCCGATCGGATGATCCCGTCATCACGGCCTATCGATGTCACGCGCACATGGTTGTCCGGGGGGTTGCTCCGGAACTGGTGATCGGAGAGCTGCTGGGCAAGGCCGAAGGGGTTTCGGGAGGGAAGGGCGGCTCGATGCACATGTTCGATCCTGCCCGGAACTTCTATGGCGGCCATGGCATCGTCGGAGCCCAGGTTCCACTTGGAACAGGAATAGCTTTTGCCCTCAAGTATCGGAAAACCGACCGTGTATGCGTGACGTACTTTGGGGATGGCGCGATCAGTCAGGGGCAGGTGGCTGAAGCCTTCAACATGGCAGCACTCTGGAAGCTTCCGATCGTGTACGTGGTCGAGAACAACCAGTATGGAATGGGGACTGCCGTCGACCGAGCCAGCGCGGTATCCGCCCTGCACAAACGAGGTGAGTCTTTCGGAATTCCCGGACAGGAAGTCGATGGAATGGATCCAGTCGCAGTGGAGCGGGCAGGAAAGACGGCGCTGGAACATGCCCGTTCCGGGCGGGGGCCGATGCTCCTGGAGATGAAGACCTATCGCTACCGTGGCCACTCCATGTCAGACCCGGCTCTATACCGGACCCGAGAAGAAGTGCAGAAAGTCCGCGACGAACGGGACCCGATTTCGCGCGTGGCCGATCTGCTCGTGAACGCCGGGGTGGTCGACGCCGATCAGCTGAAAGCGGTGGATCGTGAAATCCGGGCAATGGTGATGGAGGCCGTTACAGCGGCGCAAGCCATGCCGGACGCCGACCCGGCTGAACTCATGACCGACATCTACTCCGGCGGCAGCTGACGTCCAATGCGCGAGATATCCGTGCGCGAAGCCATTCGGGACGCGATGGCCGAAGAGATGCGACGAGACGAGTCCGTGTTCCTGATGGGCGAGGAGGTGGCCGAATACGAGGGTGCCTACAAAGTCAGTCAGGGGCTGCTGGAGGAATTCGGGCCGGAGCGTGTGGTCGACACCCCGATTACTGAAGCCGGATTCGCGGGCGTCGGTGTGGGGGCCGCGATGATGGGCCTGCGTCCCATCGTGGAGTTCATGACGTGGAATTTCGCGATGCAGGCAATTGATCAGATCGTCAATTCTGCGGCGAAGACCAGATACATGTCTGGTGGTCGTTTGAGCTTGCCCATTGTCTTTCGCGGGCCGAATGGCGCCGCCTCGCAAGTGGCTGCCCAGCACAGCCAGGACTACGGGGCTTGGTACGCGCACGTGCCCGGGCTCAAGGTAGTGGCACCGTTCGATGCTGCCGACGCGAAGGGATTGCTGACGGCTGCGATTCGGGATCCCGACCCTGTCGTGTTTCTCGAGCACGAGTTGCTCTATGGCGACACGGGGCAAGTGCCCGATGGGGAGCATGTGGCGGAACTGGGTCGAGCAAGGATCGTCCGACCGGGACGGGATGTGACGCTGGTAAGCTGGTCGCGCGGGGTGGCAGCAACGCTGGCCGCGGCCGAAACGCTCGCGGAACAGGATATCGAGGTGGAGGTCATTGACCTTCGGACGCTGCGACCGCTCGATCGTGCAACTGTGCTTGGCTCGGTGCAGCGGACACACAGAATCGTATGTGTGGAGGAAGGGTGGCCCAGCTGCGGAATCGGAGCCGAGATCATTGCGACTGTCACCGCCGAGGCGTTTGATGCACTGGATGCCCCACCGAGGCGGGTAAGCGGAGCGGAAGTGCCCATGCCATACGCTGCACATCTCGAGGCTCTGGCCCTACCGAACGTCGAAACTGTTGTCCGCGTCGCGCGCGAAGTGAGCTACGTCGATGTCTGAAGCCCGCTGGCAGCTAGGGGAATTTGAATCATGCCGACACTGATCCGGATGCCGGCACTATCGCCGACCATGACGGAAGGCACGCTTGCCCGATGGCTCAAGAAGGAGGGTGACGGTGTCGAGCCGGGGGATGTGATTGCAGAAATCGAGACCGACAAGGCAACGATGGAAGTCGAGGCGGTTGATGAGGGCACGCTCGGCAAGATTCTCGTCGCGGATGGAACGGAGGGCGTTGCCGTCAATTCCGTAATTGCGGTTCTGATGGGTGAGGGAGAGGATTCACAGGCTCTGGAGGATGCGACGGCCGGTCTCGACGAACAATCCGTGCCTCAGTCAGCTGCAAGGACGGAATCGACCGCTCCCGCACCCGCGTCTGCCACGGATATGTCAGCCAAAGCCGTTTCAGCGCCGGCACCAGTGCCAGAGACAGCGGCACCGAAGCAGCCGACGTCGAAACCAGACCGCGTTGCGGCTAGCCCGCTGGCGCGCCGCATGGCGGCACAATCGGGGCTTGATTTGGGATCCATCCGCGGGTCGGGACCGCATGGACGAATTGTCAAGGCAGACATTGACCGGATCCTCCAAGCTGGCACCGTGCCTGTAGCGAGCGAGGCCGAACAGCCGCCGGAACGAATTGAACTGAGCAACGTCAGGAGGGTCATTGCCGCCCGACTACTGGAAGCCAAGCAGACGATTCCGCACTTCTACTTGGAGACGGACGCTGATGCCGGCGCCCTTCTTGATCTGCGAAGACGCATCAACGCCGACCTGGAGCGGGAACGGCGGGTTAGCGTGAACGATCTCGTCGTCAAGGCCACGGCGATGGCCTTGCGACGTGTGCCTCAGGTGAATTCGGCCTGGGGAGGCGACCACATCGTGAGGCATCGACAGGTCCATGTCGCGGTTGCGGTTGCGGTCGATGACGGGCTCTTTACCCCGGTTGTACGAAACACTGATCGCAAGGGGATCCTTGAGATTGCCGGCGAGATTCGGGCGCTCGTGGACAAGACCCGGTCTGGCAAGCTGATGCCCGAGGAGTATCAGGGTGGCACGTTCAGCGTGTCCAATCTGGGCATGTATGGAATTGAGGCTTTTGCAGCCGTGATCAATCCGCCTCAGGGCGGGATTCTGGCGGTTGGCGCGGCCACCGAGAGACCGATCGTGCGCGATGGCACGGTGAAGTCCGCGCCGGTGATGACTCTGACTCTGTCGGGAGACCACCGGGTGATCGACGGGGCGGTCGGTGCCCGCTGGTTGGCGGAGCTCCGAGCATTCATTGAAGATCCCGCCTTGATGCTGGTTTAGAGCCGTGCCGCAAACAGAGTACGACGTCGCCGTGATCGGCGGCGGCCCGGGCGGATACGTGGCCGCCATTCGCGCTGCCCAGCTGGGAATGCGAGCGGTGGTGGTGGAACGTGAGCACTTGGGGGGCATCTGCCTCAACTGGGGATGTATCCCGACCAAGGCGCTGCTGCGAAGCGCGGAGATCCGCCACATGCTGGCTGAAGCCGAAACGCATGGCTTCACATTTGGTCAAGTAAAGCTCGACGTTGGCAAGCTCGTTGCGCGAAGCCGGACGGTTGCTGACCAGCTCACCCGCGGCGTCGGGCACCTGCTGAAGAAGCACAAGGTGGACGTGGTGGAAGGGAGCGGGTCGCTTGCCGGGGCCGGCCGTGTCCGAGTGGCGCAGGACGGCGCAGACGAGCAACTCTTGTCGGCTTCCCATACGATCATTGCGACCGGCGCGCGGGCTCGGGCATTGCCGGGTATCGAGCCCGACGGCCAGCGAATTTGGACCTACCGGGAAGCCCTGTTGCCGGACGCCGTTCCCAAGCGCCTCCTGGTTGTTGGATCCGGTGCCATCGGCATGGAATTCGCGAGCTTTTTCGGGGACTTGGGGTCGGAAATTATCGTGGTGGAGGTGCAGGATCGGATCGTACCTAACGAGGATGCCGAAATTTCCGCGCTTGCCGAAAAGATCTTTCGTTCCCAGGGCATGCGGCTACTCACGAATTCCGCCGTCCAGTCAGTCCAATCGAAAGGTCAGGCACTCCACGTAACGGTCCAGCTTCCCGACAAGACAACGGACACGGTGGCTGTAGACAAGCTGATCCTTGCGGTGGGAATTACGGGAAACGTGGAAGAGATTGGTCTCGAAGCGGCGGGGGTCGAGGTTGAAGGGGGGCACATCAAGACGAATTCAGTCGGGGCGACCGGGGTTCCAGGCATTCATGCGATCGGGGACGTTACCGGGCCGCCCTGGCTGGCTCACAAGGCCAGTCACGAAGGAATCGCATGTGTTGAAGGCATCGCAGGCATGGAACCCCATCCACCGGATACGTCCCGCATTCCGGCGTGCACCTATTGCCGCCCGCAGATTGCCAGTATCGGATTGACAGAGGCCGCAGCCGCGGCGGCTGGACACGACGTCAAGATCGGAAGGTTTCCGTTCCTCGCCAACGGCAAGGCCATTGCGCTGGGCGAGGCCGAGGGGCTCATGAAGACGGTCTTTGATGAAACGACAGGAGAACTTCTCGGAGCCCACATGATCGGCACGGAAGTGACTGAACTGATTCAGGGATTTGCGATTGCCAGAACAATGGAAGCGACCGAGTTGGACTTGATGCATACCATATTCCCGCATCCTACTCTGTCAGAAATGATGCATGAATCGACGCTGCAGGCATTCGACCGTGCCATTCATATCTGAAGCTCGAGGGTCCGCCATCGTCGGGCCTTCCCGGTCGGAATGGCCGAAGCTTGGAAGCGCGGTCGGTTGCTTGCAACGGCGGGATCGTAGTTGCCGCTTGAAGCGCGCCGAATGCAGACCTCATTAGGTCATTGAGGTCAACCATGCACCCACGAACCGGATACATCAGCACTGCCCATCTGGCCCCCGCGTCCGGTGCCAAGCCGTCGCGGAAGCCGCCTTGGATTCGGGTCAAGGCGCCTACGTCCGAAGGCTATCAAAGGACGAAGGAGCTCGTTCACGGACTGAGCCTGCGGACTGTGTGCGAAGAAGCCGCCTGTCCGAATATCGGCGAATGCTGGAGCCAGGGTCACGCGACCATGATGGTGCTCGGGGAGATCTGCACGCGCAAGTGCGCGTTTTGCAATATCGCCACAGGACGGCCACAGCCCGTCGACCCCGGCGAGCCCCAGCGGCTTGCAGATGCAGTGGCGGCTCTGGGCCTCACCCACGTGGTAATCACGTCAGTCGACCGCGATGACCTGGTCGACGGCGGTGCGGGTCATTTCGCGGCCTGCATCGGCGCCATTCGCGCCACCAGTCCCGGGGTGACCGTAGAGGTCTTGACCCCGGACTTTCAGCGGAAAGCCGGTGCCCTGGAAGTTATCGCCGAGGCGGCGCCGGACGTGTTCAATCACAATCTGGAAACCGTTCCACGTCTCTACCGGACGGTTCGGCGCGCCGCCGACTATGCCCACAGCCTGGGCCTCTTCGTCCGGATGCGGGCACTGAACCCGAAGATCTTCACCAAGTCGGGGCTCATGGTCGGATTGGGGGAGACCGACGCGGAAGTTCTGGCGGTTATGGACGACATGCGCACGCACGATGTCGATTTCCTGACGGTTGGGCAGTACTTGCAGCCAACGCTCGGACATCATCCGATCGATCGTTTTGTCTCTCCCGAGGAATTCGGGGTGCTGGAGGCGGAAGCCCGCATGCGCGGATTCCTGCTGGTATCGGCTTCTCCGCTGACCCGTTCCTCCTATCACGCAGATCAGGACTTCCGAAAATTGCAAGCGGCACGCCGTTTTAGAACAGGCACGACCCCCGGGCACGGTACTGACCACGCCTGCCATGAGCGTGTGTCCCGCGCCTGATTCAGGTAGTACGGATGCCACGCCATGCTGAACGCAGGGTTTCTGCGTTTACGCCGGAGCAACTGTTCGACCTTGTTGTCGATGTCGAGAGATACCCGGAGTTCCTCCCCTGGTGCCTGGGCGCTGCCATCACCGCACAGCACGAGGACGGTTTCGAGGCCGATCTGGCCATTGGTTTTCGTCTGCTTCGCGCCAGCTACCGCAGCAGGATCACGCATCACAGGCCAACACGCATCGACGTAAAGCTTGTCCGCGGGCCGTTTCGCCACCTCGTCAACCACTGGCGCTTCGAACAGGTGGACGGGCTGAAGACGGAGATCGATTTCGAGGTCGATTTTGAATTTCGTTCAACCGTATTCTCGAAGGCCATGTCACCGCTATTTGGCGTTGCCGTTCAGCGCATGGTCCACGAGTTTGAACGGAGGGCGCAGCGCCTGTACTCTGGTACACCCGAGGCCCGCGCAAAAGTCATCGGGTAGCATCGGGCCAGATGGAACGGGCTGGCAGGGCCACAGGCCGTTAGGTATCGACACCAGATTGTCGCGACAGACATGGAAGTGGTTTAGGCCGGGTTGCGCGGTGCAAATCCTTCCAGGCAGCGCGCCAAGGTTTCGATCCGACTGAGTTCCTGGTCCAGCATCGCAAACACGGAATCCAGGCTCCGTTCTTCCTCATCGAGAAGCCACCGGCGACACGTTCGGATCCAAACGTATGCGAGCGCCGTCGCGCGAACAGTTCGCTCAAATTCGCTGCCTGCCAATCCCGCCGCGTCCAAGACGTTTCCCATCGATGTTTGGATGCGGCCAAACGTGCGGGCGGCGGAGTTTGGACAGCGTAGCGCGTGGGAGCCAAACTCGCGGAACGCGGCACGATGTGGGGCCAACACGTCCAAGCGGCACATCAATGCTTCCAGCAGCCTCTCCTTGGGGGAGGCAGCGGCGAAATCCTCTTCGTCCAGAGCCGCAATTACGCGTTCGTCGGTTTGGCGGGCAAGGGCGTCCAAAACATCATCCCGACCTGAGAAGCGGGCTTCGGCAGTTTCGGGGTCTACTTCGGCCATACGGGCTAGATCGGCCACCGTCGCTGACCGCCAGTCGCCTTCCTCAGCGGCACGGAGGGCGGCCTGCACCAAGCGTCCCGTCAACGAATTGTCAGTAGACACGGCACTCCCGGTCGCCGGAGGGGTTCACACCACCCCAAAGGCAAGCATGGCTTCCGCTACCTTGCGGAAGCCGGCGATGTTGGCGCCAGCAACGTAGTCGATGGAGTCGCTGTCTTCGCGTCCGAATTCGACGCACCGACCGTGGATATCGGACATGATTTGTTCAAGCTGACGCTCCATGTCGGCAAGCGTCCACGACAAGCGTGCGGAGTTTTGGCTCATCTCCAGCCCGGAAACCGCCACTCCCCCGGCATTGGCTGCCTTGGCCGGACCGAACATTACGCCAGAATCGGTCAACACCGGGACAGCATCAAGCTCCGTCGGCATGTTGGCGCCTTCGCAGACAGCCGTGACGCCGCCCTCGATCAGGCGACGGGCATCCTCGGTGCCGATTTCATTTTGCGTGGCGCATGGAAGCGCGACGTCGCACGGGACCATCCAGGGCCGGGCATCGGCATGGTAGGTGGCCGATGCGAATCGCTCTGCGTACTCGGCAATGCGACCGCGCCGAACTTCCTTCAATTCCCGCACCCAGCGAAGTTTATCGTCGTCGATTCCGTCTGGATCATGAATGCATCCACCTGAATCGGAAAGCGTCTGAACGATCGCGCCCGACTGCAGTGCCCGTTCGGCTGCGTGCAGCGAAACGTTGCCGGAACCGGAGATACTGATGCGGAGGCCGCTCAAATTTCGGCCGACCTCGTTCAGCATGTGTTCGAGAAACAGCACCACCCCATACCCCGTGGCCTCGGTCCGGATCAGACTGCCTCCAAACTCCATTCCTTTCCCTGTCAGGACACCCTCGAACGACCCGGTAATCCGCTTGTACTGTCCGAACATGTAGCCGATTTCCCTGACGCCGACGCCGATGTCGCCGGCGGGCACATCAAGGTTGGGTCCGATGTGGCGATAGAGCTCATTGATGAATGATTGGCAAAATCGCATCACTTCAGCCGGCGACTTACCTTTCGGATTGAAGTTTGCACCGCCTTTGCCAGCGCCCATCGGTAATCCGGTGAGACTGTTCTTGAACGTCTGCTCGAAGGCCAGAAACTTGAGGATGCTCGGCGTGACCGTGTGGCTGAAGCGAAGGCCTCCCTTATAGGGGCCGATGGCGTTGTTCATCTGCACGCGAAACCCACGGTTGACGATGATCTCGCCAGCATCGTTCTGCCAGGACACACGAAACGAGACCATGCGGTCGGGCTCGGTCATGCGCTCCAGGATTCGAAGCTCTTGGTAAACAGGATGCCGGTTGATGTACGGCAAGAGGGTGTTCGCTACCTCGTAAACCGCTTGATGAAATTCGCGCTCGCCGGGATTACGGACGACGAGGCCGTCCATGAATTTCTGCAGTTGAGCCGGCTGGCATCTGCCAGGCATCATTGCTTTCCATACACGCTCGGTTCAGCCCGCTCGCGCATTCAGGAATCCAAGTTCAGCCATCCCGGCGATCCCGATCGAACGCCGCCGGAAATCCGACCAGTTGTCGTAGATGCGCTGATTGATCTCATCGTCGGCGGCAGTTTCCGCCACGACCTCGTCACTCACCTCGAACCACCGAGCCAGGATGTCGGCAGGCAGATGCTCAATTGTGGCTCCGTAGTCCTGGATCAGGCGTTCGAGGGCAAGCGCGTTGTTGGAGGTGAATTCAGCGAGCATCTGGGTGGTTTCTGCCTCGGCAGCCACTTGCACGAGAGACTGAAGGCGCTTGGGAAGTTCTTCAAAGGCTTCCTTGTTGACCATCAGGGAGAGCGTGGTGCCGGGTTCGTGTACGCCAGGTCCGTAGCAGTAAGGCGCCACCTTGTAGAATCCGTGCGCAAGGTCCATCCAGGGGCCACCCCATTCCGCGGCATCGATCACTCCGGATTGCAGGGACGGCATGACCTCGCCCCCGGGAAGATTGATCGTTGTAGCTCCGAGCCGTGCAAGCACCTCTGATTGCAGCCCTGCCATCCGCACGCGAAGACCTTGCAGGTCCGCCAAGCTCTCCAGGCGCTTTCGAAACCAGCCGATCATCTGCATGCCGGCATTGCCCGCGACAAACGCCTTCAGGCCGTAGCGACTGTAGAGTTCGTCCCACAACTCCTGGCCGCCGCCATAACGGATCCACGCGATCTGCTCAAGCGGTGCCAAGCCGCCCGGAACGGAGCCGAAGAAAGCAGTGCTGCGGTTCTTGGAGATCCAGTAGTAGGGCGAGTCATGGCCCATCTCGGCCTTACCCTCACGGACAGCGTCAAACACTTCGAACGCCGGCACGAATTCTCCGGCCGCGAAGAGCTTGATCGTAAGCTCGCCATCCGAAAGCTCGGTAATGCGATCAGCGATGCGCTGGGCGCCGGTGCCGATGCCTGGGAAATTCTTTTGCCAACATGTGACCATCTTCCAACGGCGTTCACTGCGCGCGTAGGCAGGAGCGCCGATGGTGGTCGCCGCAGCGGTCGCGCCACCAGCAAGAAACGTCCGTCGGTCGAGAGGTAGATTTGACATAGATGGCCCCCAGCGAAGGCAAGCGCGAAAGCACCCGCTGCGAAGCATAGCCAGTGCAGAAAACTTCGTGCTGCGGGGATAGGGCCGGGGAGCACGTCACACGTCGGCTGCCCCGTGCAGGAGAAGCCGGGGGCGGCAGGCTCCGCCTGGGTACGCTCGTTCAAGGGCCTTGTTGGAATTGCGAACCGTGCAGCATCGCATTCCGAAGAAACGCGCGGTTCCACAAACTTAGAACAAGGCAGACAGGACCGAAGTGAGAGCAGACACAGACACGGAGACGGGGATCAACGGCTTCCGGACGGTCGATGAACAGTGTCCGTAGGACATGCTCGAGGGAACCGCCTCAGGATGGCGGGCCGGCCCAACCCCCCATGCTGCCGGATCTCTGCCCGTACCTCGGCATTCCGCGAGGTGAACACGGCGCCCGTGGTGGCTGCTTGGAAGGCCAGGAGCAGCGGCGTAGTGAGTGATCGAGGATCGGTCGCCTTCGGCGACACAGTCACCACGTGTCAATGCAAGGGCGTTTCTTGCCGGTACGGGGTGGGGGAGGAGGGCAGGCTCTAAGTCCCTCGACGATCCAACGGCGGGTATCCGCCGGATCGATCACGTCATCGATCTCAAACAGTGATGCCGTATTGATTGCCTTGCCTTGCTCGTACATCCCGGCAACACGTTCTTCGTAGCGTGCCTTGCGTTCCTCGGGGTCTTCGATCGCGGCGAGCTCATCTCGATATCCCAGCTTGACGGCGCCCTCGAGTCCCATCCCGCCGAATTCTCCGGTCGGCCAGGAGATGGCGAAGAACGGGGCGTGAAAGCTTCCGGCAGCCATGGCCTGCGCGCCCAGTCCGTAGGACTTTCGCAAGACGATCGTGAACATGGGCACGGTGACGCTGGAGCCAATCACATACAAGCGGCAGCAATGCCTGACCAGCGCAGTTTTCTCGGCCTCGGGACCGACCATGTTGCCAGGGGTGTCGCAGAGACAAAGGATCGGAATGTCGAACGCGTCGCACAACTGCATGAAGCGGGCCGCCTTGTCGGCGCCATCGCTGTCAACGGCTCCGGCGAGATGCAGCGGGTTATTCGCGACCAGCCCGATGGGGCGGCCTTCAATTCGCACCAGCGCGGTTACCATGCCTGCGCCAAAGCCCCGTCGCAGCTCGAGCACCGACCCTTCGTCGGCCAGGAGCTCTATCACCTTTCGCACGTCGTAGGTACGGAGGCGGTTCTCGGGAACGACATGGCGAAGCTGGCGCTGGTCGGCTGCCGACCAGTCCGTGATGGATCCCTGAAAGTACGACAGGTACTGCTTTGCGACCTGCACGGCTTCCGCTTCGTCTTCGACCTGGATGTCAACCACCCCGTTGGGGACCTGCACCTCCAGCGGTCCAACCTCCTCGGGCTTGAAGATGCCAAGGCCGCCACCTTCGATCATGGCAGGGCCGCCCATGCCGATATTGGTGTTGCGGGTGGCGATGACGACATCGCAGCAGCCCAGCACAACCGCATTCCCGGCGAAGCAGCGTCCAGACGCAATGCCGACGAGCGGCACGAGGCCGCTCAAGCGCCCGAAGAGATGAAAGGCCGGGATGTGCAGGTCGGCGGCAAACACGATGTCCGTATCGCCCGGTCGGCCACCACCGCCTTCTGTGAAGAACACCATGGGCAGGCGCCAGTTCTCGGCGAGGGCAAACATCCGGTCTTTCTTGTGATGATTGAACTTGCCCTGCGTGCCCGCCAGCACCGTGTAGTCGTAAGCCATGACCATGCAACGCGAGTGGGCGTCGTCGAACATTTCGCCGTTCACCCGGCCCATCCCTGCGATCAGGCCATCTGCGGGCGTCCGGTCGATCAGCTCTTCCATCGGATACCGCTGACGCCTGGCTGCGATCACCAGCGATCCATATTCAATGAAGGAGCCGGCGTCGATCAGGTCATCGATGTTCTCGCGGGCAGTTCGCTGGCCGGTGCGACGCCGGCGCGCCACGGCCTTGGGACGCCGTTCATCCTGGGTTCGGGCTTGGCGATCAAGAACTTCCGCAAGATCGGGGCGGATGTACTCAAGGTCGAGCGATGACGTTTCGTCCGCGCCCGATGCTTCCAGCGTGGCGGCATCTATCACGGCGACCGGGCTACCTTCGGCCACCGTGTCATCCAGGGAAACCAGAATTCGGGATACGTAGCCTGCGTGCCCGGAGGCGACCACGTGCTGCATCTTCATGGCTTCCATGACCAGCAGTTCGCCCCCCTCCGGAACAGCATCTCCTTCGGACACCAGGATTTCGACCACGGTTCCCTGGATCGGAGCTCGTACGGCGCCAGGTTCAAGCGTTGCCGTGACGGCAGACGGGGAAACCGTCTGCACCGCATTCTTCCCGTGATCCAGGACGGCAAGCGGATCAGCTGGGTCGATCTGGGCACCGACGATAACGGCGCCGCCAGCGGTTTCTTGCTCTGCACCGTCCGCCGGAAGTGCCAGCTGGTCCAATAAACCTTCCACGAGTTCTGTGTGCAGGAGCCCGGACTCGACCTCGGGTCGCACCAAGAGTCTTTGCAGGAACCGAAGGTTGGTAGCCAAACCGGAAATCCGAAACTCGCCCAGCGCCCGGACAAGCTTCCTGGTGGCAGCCTGATATGAGGTGCCGCGCACGACCACCTTGGCCAACAGCGAATCAAAACTCGGATGGGGAGAGAATCCGGTGCCCCCGTGCGTGTCCACCCGGATGCCCGGTCCAGTCGGCGGCTGAAACAAATGAGCAGTTCCTGCGGCCGGTCGCACCTGGCCGTCCGGTCGCAGAATTTCCGCGTTGACACGGGCCTGAATCGCGCAGCCCTGCGGGCGACGACCGTTGACCGCTTCCGACAGCGGCGTTCCTGCCGCTAGATCGAACTGCAGCCCGACAAGATCGATTCCGAAGACTTCTTCTGTAACCGTGTGCTCGACCTGAAGCCTGGGATTGGTCTCGATAAAGTGAAACTCGCCGGATTCTTCCAGTAGGAATTCGAATGTGCCGAGGTTCGCGAACTGGGCGGCCTTGGCCATCGACACGGCGCATTCGACGATCTGATCGCGCAGCTCATCAGGCAGGTTGGGTGCCGGTGCAATCTCGAGCAATTTCTGCCGCCGGCGCTGCAGGCTGCATTCGCGCTCGCCGAAAGCCACGACCGCGCCGCTGCCATCGCCGGCAATCTGGACTTCGATATGGCGCGGCTGCGGAACCAAGCGTTCCACGTACAGCGCCTTGTTGGCGAACGCCCGCTCCGCTTCTTCCTCGCATCGCGACCACTCCCGGTCGAGCTCATCAAGGCTGCGCACCGCCCGCATCCCCCGGCCGCCACCGCCGCCGGCCGCCTTGATCATGACTGCTTCGCCGTCCATCAGGGCGCCCAAGAACTCGCGAGCATCTTCGAGCCCGGTGCCCGCCGCCGTGCCTGGGAGTACAGGGACCCCGCATTGACGGGCAAATTCGCGAGCCCGGCTCTTGTCGCCAAAGAGCTCAAGCGTGTCCGGAGCAGGGCCTACGAACGTCTGCCCGTTTGCGGCTGCGGCGCTCGCAAACGTTGCGTTCTCGCTAAGGAAGCCGTAGCCGGGATGGATGGCATCGCAATCGGCCGAGTTGGCCGCCTCAAGGACCTGCTCGTGGTTGAGGTAGGCGGCCACGCCTCGGCCGGGGAGTGGTTGACGGAGCCAGTTATCGCTGCCCGCAGGAAAGGGCGAGTCATCCTCTGGATGGACCAGGACCGGTACAAGGCCTTTCTCGCAGGCCGCCCGCGCAATCCGGACGGCAATCTCGCCGCGGTTGGCAATTAGTACGCGCTTCAAAGCTGTCTCCCGAACGTCAACACTGGTTGTCGGAGATGCGCGGGACACGGTACGGTAAGGTGACCCGGGCCCGCAGCGGTACCGCCGCCGGTACCACCCCAAAGGGATCAGCCGCTACAGTACTTGAGCCTCCGTTCAATTGTGACTGTGGATCCCGCAAGTTGCAGTCGGGCCTTACGCTAGGGGCGCTGCAACGCTACAACGACGCCCGGAAGGACCTGCGCAGGTCAATCTGCCCCCACCTGTTGCTGCCAGCCTGCTGCTGACGAAAGGATTGCCATGCCGCTTCCATCCTATCTGGAGGGACGTCTCTCGCTGCCGTTGATCGGGGCACCTCTGTTCATCGTTTCCAATCCCGATCTCGTCATCGAACAGTGCAAGGCGGGAATCATGGGCGCATTTCCCGCGCTCAATGCGCGGCCGCCGGAGATGCTCGATCAGTGGATCGGCCGCATCAAGTCGGAGCTCGACGCCCATGCCAAGGCTCATCCTGGAGCGATCGTGGCGCCGTTTGCGGTCAATCAGATCGTGCATCGTTCCAACGAGCGGCTGGAGCACGATGTCGACGTTTGCGTCAAGCACGAAGTCCCGTTCATCATTTCCAGCTTGCAGGCCCCGACCGCCATCGAGCGGCAAATCCATTCATACGGCGGGCGAATTTATCACGACGTCACAACCATTCGGCACGCGAAGAAGGCTCTGGACGAAGGCGCGGACGGGCTGATCCTGGTCTGTGCCGGGGCAGGCGGCCACGCCGGGACAATGAGTCCGTTCGCCCTGGTCGCTGAAGTCCGCCAATTTTTCGATGGCCCGATCATTCTTTCCGGAGCCATGGCCACGGGGGGCCAGATTCTGGCCGCGCAGGCGATGGGAGCGGATCTCGCGTACTTCGGGACGCGGTTCATCGCATCGAAGGAAGCCAACGCCTCGGATCGCTACAAACAGATGGTGGTGGAGAGCCAGGCCGCAGACATTGTCTACACGAGCCTGTTTTCGGGAGTGAAGGGCAACTACCTGGCTCACAGCATCGCCGAGGCAGGTCTGGATCCGGCCAATCTGCCGGAGGCCGACAAGTCCAAGATGGATTTCCGATCACGCGGGAGCGTCGAACGGCGCACTTGGCGCGACATATGGAGTGCCGGGCAGAGCTCGGGGATGATTACGGACGTACCGTCGACCACGGAAATCGTCGAACGGCTTCGCCGCGAATACGAATCGGCCAAACAGGGCCTGTGGGCACAGAGCGAACCGTTCCTGGCATCTGCCGCATGACCTCCCCGGGACCGGCTCCATGTGCGGAACCGGCAAGACTGATCGACGAGCCGTGCTGATCCTCCAGGGTGTCTTCGCACAGCTCGCGGTGATGAGCGACAAACACGTTGTCGAACTTTGTGGAGGACAGTCGAGTCTGCTGCGCGATCCCGCGTCAAACCGCATTCTGAACCGTGCGGACGCGACGCATCTTTCCTTGAACCGAGCGGCGGTTATGGTCCCCGCCTGACGAACCGTTGCAACTGCGTGGTGTGTCCGCCCAAGGCACTGCCCCCTGATCGCTGGCGGGAGGGGCGGGCCCCGACCAGCCAACTTTGTCATTGGGAGTCGAACATGCGCGAGCGAATCTTGGGAGTGGCGGCAATTGTTGCGTGTATGTCCACTCCTGCATCGGCTGACATCAAGATCGGGTTTGTCACCACGCTGACCACGCCGGCGGCTGTCATCGGGCGCGACATGCGCGACGCGGTGGAACTGGCACTTGAGCACATCGATCATCGGATGGGCCAGGAATCCGTCGAGGTCATCTACGGGGACGACGAGTTCAACGCCCAGAAAGGGAAGCAGGCAACCGAACGCCTCGTTTTGCGGGACAATGTCGATCTGGTGACCGGCTATATCTGGTCCAACGTCCTCTTGGCCTCGGCACCGGTAGTCCTGAACGCCAATAAGTTTCTGATAAGTGCCAACGCGGGCCCCTCACCGATGGCCGGTCGACGGTGTCACCAGAACTTCTTCAATATTTCTTGGCAGAACGATCAAACGCCGATGGCGCTGGGCGAGCTGCTCAACCAGGAGGGCATCCAGACGCTGTATATCGTGGCGCCCAACTATGTTGCCGGCCAGAACATGGTGGCGGGTGTTGAGCGCAGCTTCACAGGCGAGGTTGTCGGAAAGGATATGACCGTCTGGCCTTCGCAACGGGATTGGTCGGCCGAGCTTTCAAAGATCAAGGCAGCTGGCCCCGAAGCGGTCTTCATGTTCTATCCCGGCCCGGCCGGTCCGGCGTTCGTTAAGCAGTATCAGCAGGCCGGGCTCATTGAAACGATACCCCTGTTCTCCGTATACACGTTCGATTCCATCAGCCTGCCATTGTTCCAGGACGCTGGAATTGATTCTGTGCTCGGGAGCAAGATGACGCAATTCTGGGCACCGGACATGGATAACGAGCAAAACAGGAAGTTCGTGGCCGCATTTCGTGACAAGTATGGGCGCTACCCGTCGTTCTACGCTGCTCAAAGCTATGATTCGATCTTCTTCATCAAGTCTGCAGTTGAGGCTGTGAACGGCAATATCCAGGATCTCGACGGCATGCGTGCAGCCCTGCGGAAGGCCGAGTTTCCGTCGGTGCGCGGCACGTTCCGAATGGGGACCAACCACTTTCCAATCCAGAACTTTTATGAGCGTAGGGTGGTGCTGGACACCGAGGGCAACTGGACCACTTCCGTCGGCCCGGTTGTCCTCGAGAACCACCAGGATCCGTATGCCGGCGAGTGTGCGATGGAAGGCTGACTCGCTGTAGCCTCAGCCGACGGCTCGCCGCACATGGACTGATCGACACGGGGTGGTTCCCGGTCCCTGACGGGAGCGCCACAGGCAATGGACTACGTCCTGCTAGTTGAACAGCTGCTGAACGGATTCCAGCTCGGAATCATCTTGTTCCTAATGGCTGCCGGACTCACACTGGTGTTCGGGATCATGGACCTGGTGAACCTGGCGCACGGGTCCTTGTTCATGATCGGGGCATTTGTCGGCGGGACGCTGGCGCTCGCAACCGATTCGTTTGTTCTAGGCGCCATCCTCATGGTGCCCGCCATGTTTGTCATCGGCATTCTGCTCGAAACGATTGCCCTTCGGACCCTCTATCACCGAAGTCATCTTGATCAGGTACTTGCAACCTTCGGGCTGATTTTGTTTTTCAATGAGGCCACGCGCCTGATCTGGGGACCGGAAGGGCTCGTGATCCCGCTGCCTGATTTCCTGGAAGGTACGGTGGCACTGGGAGCGGGAATCACCTATCCGCTGTATCGGGTTGTCATCATTGGCGTTGGACTGCTTGTGGCGCTTGGTCTCTACCTGCTGGTGGCCAAGACCCGGTTCGGGATGCTGGTTCGGGCGGGGGCCTCCAATCGCACAATGGCCGGGGCGCTCGGAGTGAACATTCCCGTACTGTTCACCCTCGTGTTCGGGATTGGGGCGGTCCTGGCCGGCCTGGCGGGCCTCATCATCACGCCAATCACCCAGGCAGCGATCGGGATGGGTGAGGACGTGTTGATCCTCGCCTTCGTCGTCATCGTGATCGGAGGGATCGGTTCGGTGCGTGGCGCGTTCGTTGCCGCCGTTCTCACCGGCGTGATCGACACGATGGGGCGGTCGTTCCTTGACTTGCTGCTGTTGCTCGTGCTGCCGGCCAACGCTGCCGAAGCGGCCGGCCCGGCGCTGGCATCGATGCTGATTTACATCCTTATGGCCGGCATCTTGTTCTTTCGGCCGCAAGGTTTGTTTCCCCCGCGCGGGGCGACGGCGATCCTGTGACGCACCGGTTGACGCCTGCAGGCGCCGTGACCGCCTTGGTACTGGTCTTGTGCGCAGCCATTCCGTACCTGGCGCCGGCGCTCGACGAACCGTTCTACGTCATCGTGTTCGCCCGGATCATGATCTGGGCCATCGCGGCGGTGAGTCTGAACTTGATCATGGGGTACGGCGGCATGATCAGCTTTGGCCATGCGGTCTACCTCGGCATCGGTGGGTATGCGGTGGCCATCCTGGGGTTCCACGACATCACTAGCGCGTGGGTGCAGCTGCCGGTAGCCGTCGGGCTAAGCGCCGTGGTTGCACTGGTGTTTGGCGTCATCTGCCTGCGCACCCGCGGCATCTATTTCATCATGATCACCTTGGCGCTCGCGCAGATGGTCTACTTCCTGAGCGTGAGTGCAGAGCGATACGGCAGCGACGATGGACTGAACATCCTGTGGCGGAGTGATTTTGGGACCCGCTTCTTCGATTTGGAGGACAGCGTGGTTATGTACTACACGATCTTCGCCGTGCTCCTGGGATGCCTGCTTGTCAAGTGGAGAATCGTGATGTCACGTTTTGGCATGGTGCTGCGGGCATCAAGTGCCAATGACACACGTGTTCAAGCTGCAGGCATCCCGACGTTCCGGTACCGACTTGTGGCATTCGTGATTGCCGGAATCATGTGCGGGCTCGCCGGATTTCTGCAGGCCAATCTCGAGCGTTTCGTATCACCGGACATGATGAACTGGCACCGGTCAGGAGAACTGATCCTCATGACGGTACTGGGCGGCACGTCAACCTTATTCGGCCCCGTCGTCGGGGCTGTCGTATTCCTCATGCTGTCCGAAATCTTGTCAACAATAACGATCCACTGGCACTTGGTATTCGGGCCGTTTCTGGTGATCGTGGTGCTGTTTGCGCGTGGCGGCGTCATGGGTCTGCTGGGATCGAGAGCGAGGCATGACTGAGAACACTCGGGATGCCGATCTGGTAGCGCAGGGATTGAGCAAGAGCTTCGGCGGACTTCAGGCGGCGACGGATCTCTCCGTGAGCGCTCGGCGCGGCGAGATCCACGCGGTGATCGGACCCAACGGTGCCGGCAAGACGACCTTCGTTCACATGCTTTCCGGTTTCCTCCGGCCCGACAGCGGCAAGATCGAGTTCCGGGGGCATGACATTACTGACCTTTCGCCCGCCGCCCGGGTACAACGCGGGTTGGCGCGGTCATTCCAGATCACCAGCGTATTCCGTGAGTTCACCGTGTTGGAGAATGTGGTTCTTCCCGTCCAGTCCCGACAAGGCCACAGCTTCCGGTTCTGGCGACCGGTGCTGAACGATCCGACCTTGCTTGAGCCGGCTCGGGCGCTGCTCGAGGAAGTGGGACTGGGTGATCGGGCCGAGGCCGTTGCCGGCCATCTCGCACATGGCGAACAGCGTCAATTGGAAATCGCGATTGCTCTGGCAACTAGGCCCTCGTTCCTCCTGCTCGATGAGCCGATGGCCGGTATGGGACCCGACGAGAACCGTACCTTGATTGACTTTCTGGGAGAGCTGAAGACGGATCACGGGATGCTGTTGGTCGAGCACGATCTTGACGCCGTGTTTGCCTTGGCCGATCGGATCACGGTGCTCGTTTACGGTCGGGTAGTGGCGTCGGGCAGCCCGGACGAGATCCGAAAGGATGCGCTGGTGCAGAACGCGTACCTCGGTGAGACACAGATGTGATGCTCGAAGTCCATGGTGTCGATGCCTTCTACGGCGACAGCCAGGTCCTGTTTGGCATGACCATCGCCGTACGATCCGGCGAGGTCGTGACATTGTTAGGCCGCAACGGGATGGGAAAGACCACGACAGTTCGGGCAATTCTGGGGATCATCAAGCCGCGCGCCGGAACGGTCACGTTCAACGGAACGCGCTTGGACCGGTTGCCGTCCTATGCCGTTGCGAGGGCAGGGATTGGACTGGTTCCTGAAGGCCGTCAGATCTTTCCCAATCTGTCGGTTCGCGAAAACCTGATCGCGACCGCACGGTCCCGAAGGCATCAGGGAGAGCCCTGGACGCTCGAACGGGTCGTTGAGCTGTTTCCGGCCCTGGGCGCCCGGCTCGGGAGTGCCGGCAATCAGTTGTCAGGCGGCGAACAGCAAATGCTCGCGATCGGCCGTGCCCTCATGACCAACCCGCAACTGATGATCATGGACGAGGCCACCGAGGGACTGGCGCCACTGGTACGGCAGGAGATCTGGGGATGTCTGGCCAGTCTGAAGGACGCAAAGCAGGCAGTCCTGGTGATCGACAAGAACGTCGAGATGCTGACGCGGCTTGCTGATCTTCACCACATTGTCGAAAAGGGCACGGTAGTCTGGAAGGGGACGAGCGAGGAGCTCCGCGGAAACACCTCGCTGCAAACGCGTTACCTCGGGGTCTAGGTCCGCAGGCGAAAACGCTGAATTTTGCCGGTTGCCGTCTTGGGCAGATCGTCCACGAATTCCACCCATCGCGGATACTTGTAACGGGCCAACCCTTCCCGGCAAAACGTCTTTAGTTCTTCGGCCAGTGCAGCCGGTTGGGCCGCAGGGACCTTCAACACGACGAATGCCTCGGGCTTGACCAACCCGTCGTCATCGGCGCGCCCGACCACGGCGGCCTCCAGTACAGCGTGATGGGCGACCAGGCGAGCTTCAATTTCCACTGGAGAAACCCATATTCCGCCGACCTTGAGCATGTCGTCGCTCCGGCCATGGCAGGTGAAGTATCCCTCTGCGTCCCGGCTGTATGAATCCCCGGTGCAAATCCACCCACCGGACAAGGCCTGAGCTGTGCGCTCGGGCTGATTCCAGTACCGGGACATCACAGAACCCCCTCGGACCCAAAGGTGACCGACGTCTCCGTCCGGAACTTCGGAACCGTGATCATCGAGGATGCGCGCTTCATAGCCGGGCACCAGCTTGCCACTGATCCCGGGCCTGACATCGGAATCTCGATTGGCGATGAAGATGTGAAGAATTTCCGTCGTCCCGATGCCGTCCAGAATCGCGAGGCCGGTCCGTTCCCGCCAGCCCTCAAGGATCTTGCCTGGCAACGGTTCACCGGCTGAAACACACGCGCGCAAACTCGACAGATTGGGAGATATCTCATCTAGTGTGCTGAGTTGCTGTGCGAACATGGTGGGAACTGCGTAGTAGATCGTGGGGCGAAAATGCTCGATATGCTCGAACATGTTCGTGGGAGCGGGACGCCCGGCGAACAGCACGGATTGGCCACCGGTCCACAAGGGAAACGTCATGGCGTTTCCCAGGCCGTAGGCAAAAAATAGCTTCGCTGCTGAAAAGTGTACGTCATCAGCAGTGATGCCCAGTACGTCGACTCCGTAGCACTGGCTGGTGATCACCATGTCCCGGTGGGCGTGGACAACCCCCTTGGGCGGACCCGTGGACCCGGATGTGTAGAGCCAGAAACAGTCCGAATCGGCCGCCGCTGGAGCCGGAAAAAGGTTTGGATCGGCTGTGGCCGCCAGGGCCGCGAACGTGTCGCCGGCTCCGTCCACGGGCATCTGATGAGGCAAGGGCGACGACAGCGCGCTGAGCGCGGTCTTTACTTCAGCACCGAACTCAGGAGACCAGAGCACGCAAGCTGCTCCGGAATCCTCGATCATGTATTTGAAATCGTTGGAACGGAGCAGTGTGTTGATGGGAACCGGTACGAACCCAGCCTTGATCGCGCCCCAGAACACGAAGAAGAAAGCGGGGCAGTCCTTGATCACCATGACGACCCGGTCACCCGGATGAAGTCCGAGGTCGGTCAACGCGTTTCCGGCACGATTTACCTGTTCGAGAAGCTCTCCGTAGGTGGTGTCTCCATCGACATCCCGAATTGCGACGCGGTCGCTCCGACCGTCCGCGACGTGGCGGTCGATGAATGCGACGGCGGCATTAAACGGGTCTGCAAACGTCAGCGTGGCCGGTTGCGCCGTCGTGTCGACGTCGACCGTGTTGTCATCCATGGCCTAGCGGAACAAGACGTATTCGTAGTCGAAGGGCTGGCCATGGATACCCCGTTTCGGCGGGGCGATCCATCCTGCAATCTTGCCGGGGTCGGTGACCGGAATCATCAGGGAGCGCACGAAGTCACGCTCTTCCTCCGTCGGTAGCCAGGAGTGCTTGCTGCGTTCCCAGCTCTCGGCGTCGAGCAGTTCGCCGCTGGGGGAGGCTTCGATCTCGGAAAAGATCCCAATTGACCGGTTGAACTTCTCATCAGGGAGCGTGAGTTCAAAATCGACGTCGTGCGCGCCAATGACCTTGTTGAAACGATCCAGACCGCGTTGGCTGTCAAGCGTGAAGTCACGGCGCAGCATCAGGTTCATGCCTGCACGCGCCGAAATGATCTGGGTCTCGATCCCACCTGGGCTCACTCTCGGAATCTCAAGCTGCGTATCAACAAGCCGATGGTCGTCGTCCCGTTTCTCCTCCTGATAACGACCCTTCAGGCCCATCCCGAAGTAATTGGCTGCATTGGTTGACCGTTCAGAGCCAAACAAGTCCAGGCAGATCGAGTAGTGGAAGTTGATCCACTTCTGAATCATCTGCAAGGGGACACCACCCACCGCGCGAACGTCATCGGTGTCGAACTCGCGCATCAACTCGCAGGTACGCTGCACCACCCGCATGAGACCCGTTTCACCGACGAACATGTGATGGGCTTCTTCGGTGAGCATGAAACGACACGTTCGTGACAGGGGGTCGAACCCTGATTCCGCGAGCGCCGCCAGCTGGAATTTGCCGTCACGATCCTGGAAGTACGTGAACATGAAGAACGAGAGCCAGTCGTCTGTCCGCTCGTTGAATGCCTGCAGAATCCGAGGTCTGTCGGGATCTCCGGCGTGGCGCTCGAGCAGGGCTTCCGCTTCCTCCCGGCCGTCACGGCCAAAATGGGCATGGAGCAGGTACACCATCGCCCAGAGGTGTCGGCCTTCTTCAACATTCACCTGGTAGAGGTTCCGCAAGTCGTACAGCGATGGGGCCGTGCGGCCGAGTTGCCGCTGCTGCTCGACCGAAGCCGGCTCGGTGTCGCCTTGGGTCACGATCAGCCGACGCAGTTCCGTGCGGTACTCCCCCGGAACCTCGGTCCAGGCGGGCAAGCCCTTGTGATCCCCGAATCCGATCACGCGATTCGCGTCCGGCCGCGCGAGGAAGATCCCCCAGCGGTAATCCGGCATGCGGACATGGTCGAAATGAGCCCAGCCGTCCGAATCCACACTGATTGCCGTCCGCAGGTAGACACGAAATTCGCTTGATTCGGCAGGTCCCATTTCGTTCCACCACCGAAGGTAGGCAGGCTGCCACCTTTCAAGCGCGCGCAGCAGCCGGCGATCATCCCCTAGGTCGACATTGTTCGGAATGGTTTCGTTGTAGTTCGCTTGCATGACTTCAGACCCGACCGCGATCAAACTCTGGTTGCTTCCCCGATCCATACAGTTCCAGAGCTCCTCCGCTGCCAACGGCGTTCGGACGCAGAAAGATCCAGTTCTGCCAGGCGCTCAAACGGGCGAAAATCTTGCTTTCGATGGTTTCCGGGCCCGGAAAGCGGAGACTGGCCTCCATGCCGGTGAGAGCATCGGGCGAGAACGCAGCGCGTTCCTCTACGGCCAGCCGAACCTCGTCCGTCCAGTCGATGTCATCCGGTGCAAACGTCACCAACCCCAGTTCCTCCGCTTCTTCCGCGATCAGATCACGGCCGACGTGCTCCTGAAGGACCTCCAGCGCGGACGCGTCGCCCAAGAAACGTGTCTCCAGTCGACTTAACCCGGTACACATGAGGAGCGGCCCGAAATTCATGCGGGTGGGACGAATCACTGCAGGCGGCAAATTGGAGCCTTCGAAAGTTCCCGTGAGCATAAAGGACCGGTCTGCTGCGAGAGCCAATTCCAGGAGCGTGCCGGAAAAACAAGAACCGGGCTCGATCAATGCAATCAGGGAGCGTGACGACACATCGATGCGCTTCAGTGTCCTTCGCAGAAAAAGCGTGATTTCGCGAACAAGCCAATGCTGGGAATGCTCCAGCAAGAAATCGTCATAGGCGGCGACAAGAGGTACTTCACCAGTGGTTCGAAAAACCCAGGTACCGATGTCGGGTTCGTTAAATCTCAAATGGAGAACCGCGTCATCCAGTTCGCGCGCAACGGCAAGCGCCCAGAAACGGTCGCCGCAGGCCATCATTTCTTCCGGACTGGCCGGAGGCGGGCTGTCGGGTCCGTGAAGCAGGAAAGTGGTGGTCCTTGCAGCTCGATCGATGGCAACCGTGAGATTGGGATATCTGACTGCCTCTGAAGAGATCACGCGGTCAAGTTGCGCAAGCGGCATGCCCTCGGCGCTAGTCGGGCGATCGGACCTCGCGGCCAGTGATTCGGCCCGGCCGCGGGCGACCTCCGCCAGTCTTGTACGGGGCGCTAGGGCATCCACGAGCTTCCAGTTGAGCGCCCGCTGCCCTCGAAGGCCTTCACCGGTGGTGCAAAAGAAGTCGGCGCGATCACGCCGTACGCGCCGCTTGTCGACGATGCGGGTGAGGCCACCGGTACCGGGCAGCACGGCGAGCAATGGCACCTCGGGCAGGGAAACCGCGCTGGAGCCGTCATCGACCAGCACGATGTCTTCGCAGGCCAGTGCCAGCTCGTAGCCGCCGCCCGCTGCGGTGCCATTGATCATGCAGAGGTAAGCTTGCCCGGATTGCGATGTAGCCTCTTCGATGGCATTTCTGGTTTCGTTCGTGAATTTGCAGAAATTCACTTTGTCCGCATGCCTGGCGGCAGCCAGCATCGGGATATTCGCTCCGGCAGAGAACACGCGGTCCTTCGCGGAGGTGATCACGACAGCCCCCACCTCCGGATGCTCGAATCGGAGGCGCTGCACGGCATCATGCAGCTCGATGTCGACGCCGAGGTCGTAGGAGTTGAGTTTCAACTCATACCCGGTCCGAATTCCTGCTTTCTCGTCGACATCTAGCGTCAACGTGGCGACTCGACCGTCGATTTCCATTCGCCAGTGCTTGTAACGGTCCGGGTGTGCATCGAAGTTGATGATCGGGTGCGGAGGTGCCGTCGAGGCCTGGTTGTCCATTGATGCCTGCGTATCCGTTTGTGGATGCGGTTCCGCGCTGCCGGTCGGCCGCCAGTATGCTCGTCCGACAGCAGACAGCTTGACCCGGAGCAGTACTTGTCGTGTCAGCTCGGTTCGATGATGTTGTACAGCACGTTGTGGCGGCAGGCCATCGTCTCGAATACTTCTGGACCCGTGAACGCAGGAACCGTGAGCCGGTCCTGATCTTTCTGCACGAAGGCCTTGGATCGGCAGCGCTTTGGCGAGACTTTCCGACGCAGCTGGCAAGGGCAACCGGACTTCCCGGGTTGGTCTACTCGCGGTACGGCCACGGTGCCTCGGATGTCCTCGAGGATGGCCGCGCTGTCACCTACATGCACGATGAAGCGCTCATGAGCCTGCCCGAGCTTCGCAACGAACTGGCCCTCGATGATGTGATCCTGGTAGGGCACAGTGACGGCGCCTCAATCGCGCTGATTCATGCAGCTGCGGCGGATTTGCCCGTGCGCTCTGTGATCCTCGAGGCTCCCCACGTCGTTGTTGAGGATCTCACGATCGCGAGCATCGAGCACGCGGCCGAGGCCTACATGAACTCTGCCCTGGCAGATCGGATCGCGCGGCATCATGCTGATGGAGCCAAGACCTTCTTTGGCTGGAATCGCATCTGGCTGGATCCGGCGTTTCGAAGCTGGAGCATTGAGGAGCATTTGCCGAACGTCCGGTGCCCGGTGCTCGTGGTCCAGGGGATGGATGATGAGTACGGAACCCTGCTGCAGGTTGATCGCATCGTGCAACGATGTTCAGGTCCGGTACAAACGTTCGTACTACCGGATTGTCGCCATGCGCCGCACCGCGATCATCCAGAAACGGTACTTGGACGCATGACGAAGTTCATCGAGCAGAGCCTTCAGCCGGCCGTGCGGACAGAAGTCTCCGGCTAGCACACCCCAGAAAGTTTCGGTCAGGTGCGTAAGGAAGTCTCGCTTCGTGCTGACGAGACCGAACCGCGGATGGAGCACGTCGGTGAGAAAGCGCTTCAAGATGGAGATCAGTGGATCAGTGTAAGTGGTATCTCTTCTCGATTACAAAGTCAGCGCTATTATAACACGTTACCGTGTACCTATAAACATTTTGTGAGGAAGTGATATCGCATCAGCGGCTGCTGTAGAGAAACCACGCCCGTCTACGAACACCGACGAATGGCCGTTCGAACCCCGCTTCCGTCAGTGTTACCATCGGTGGTACCCGGCACCGTGCCTTGGGACTCGCCGCATCGGGTCCGTACACGCCATCTTCGATGCACCGCTACGGTAGACGACGGCCAAGAGGCTGTCCGTGCTCATGTGTCGGGTCATGGACCCGACACACGCCCCGGTGCTTACATAGGTTGAATTTGCCAGGTTCCGTCGGGGTTCCGGCAGGCCCGGCCCACGCCGGTGTGAAGCTCACCGCCGATCACGATTTCCTGGACAAACTCACGGCAGTAGGTGTCACCGACCAGTACTGCAGGCCGTGGTGTAACCGTGCCTGAGTTTCCGGAATCCGGATTTGACCAAGCAACGGCTGAGCCACTCGGGGAGTGCTCAAGCGCGTTCTGGGCTGTCCGTTCCGCGTAGAGCTGGTCGGCCTTGTCGAGGCTTGCGCCGATCTCGCCGCCTAGCGCTGCGCCAATGAGTGTGCCGACTCCGACAGCAACAAGCTTCCCGTCGCCGTCGCCAATCTGCGAGCCAGCGAGACCGCCAGCGATGGCGCCCGCCAACGTTCCGAACTCCTGCTTCGGACCACCGGACTGGCAGCCCGCCAACCCGACCGTGAGGGCAAGCAGCAAGATGGAGCTACAAGAGACGAGCTTGGTGTTCATGGTAGGGGTTCCTTGCAGTAGTGCGCGGGCTCGCCCGCAAACCAGACGGCGTACGTGCCAACATGGTCAATTCTAGAATGTAGGGCGAAAATTTTGGGACTTATATCGAAAGGTCGACGTTCGGTCTTCCTCCAATATCTGCTTTCCCGTCAAGACATTGTGCATTGGCGGGAGCGAAATTAGCACGAGCCCGTCGCTCAGGCGAGCGGCGTCGGCGTTGGCCAATTCGCTGCCCCGTCAATATCACCGCACTGCGGGTTGGCACGGCATCATGGAGCGGCGGACAAAGCGAGCTGGGTGAAAACCAATCTGCATCCCACAGGGGGTCCTCCCGCAGACGAAGTTCATTCACGCTGGACATGGGCGGGCGGCCCGGTGTGGCGAAGTGCTTTCCTCCTACGTCAATCCCTATGGCTAATCCTCAGAAATTTCGTCGTTTGTCCAGACAGGTCTGAGCAGCGGCTTGAGGCCCGGAAGCGGCGGTATCAGCGCCGCCTCGCCCGGCAGCGCCGCGGCTCGAGACGGCGCGAGCGCACCCGGCGACGGCCGGCGCGCACGCAGCGGCGGATCGCGCAACGGCACCGCGACTGGCAGCACCAGGTGAGCCGGTCGCTGGCCAAGGGCACGGTGGTGATCGAGGCATGGCGGACGCGCGCGATGACCGCGTCGGCGAAGGCCACGGCGGCGACGCCCGGCCGGCATGTCCGGCAGGAGGCCGGCCTGAACCGCGGGATCCTGGCGACCGGCTGGAGCGGTCTCCGGACGACGCTCGCGTACAAGGCGCCGCGGCTGGTTGCGGTGGACCCGGCCCACACCTGCCGGACCTGCGCCGCGTGTGGCCATGCGGACGCGGCCTCGCGCCGCACCCAGGCGAGTTTCGAGTGCGTGGCCTGCGGCCACGGGGATCACGCGGAACTGAACGCGGCCCGCAACATCCCGCGTCGGGGATTGGCGCTGATGCACGGCGAGGGGCGATCGCATTCAGCGACCTCGTCGATCCGTGAAACGGATCGACGGCTGGCGGCGTAAGCTGTCAAGTATTCGATATAAGTCCCATTGCGAACTTGCTGGCCGGGCATGAAACCGTTGCCCGCACTACGCGGGAGGCGTTTCCCGTCGCGATTCTGGGTGGCAATAAACCTACTGCCGCTCTGCTGACCCAGCGCGTGGAAGTGCACGAAAAACCGCCTGGATGCTCCGGAGCATGCTCGGCGATTGAACCTCCACATGAACCCCGGTGGCGTAGTCACATCGAAGCGTTAGCCACTAGAAGTCGAGCCGTTGCAGCATTTTGGTAACCAGGGAGTGGTTCGAATCGGACAGAATTTCGAGAAAGCTGAAATGGTTGCAGCCCTCTGCGGTGACGAATTCGACGGGGATATCGTGGTCGCGGAGAAGCGCCTCGAACGCGCGTGATTGTTCCACCCAGCCGGAGGGTTCGGCTTCGCCAGCGGCGACCAGAGTGGGCCAAGTGTGATGTGGAGTGCGCTGCAGCACATCGTTCCGCGCGGCTTCAACAGCATCCAGGCCGATTTCTTCGTTGATCGGTAGTGTGCGTGCAACTGCGGGTTCGTAAATCCCGGAAATCGCGAACACCCCCTAGACCTGTTCCGGGCGCATCACTTCCGGCGGAAATGTTTCCGTCATCATCATGCTGGCGAGATGGGCGCCTGCCGAATGGCCGTACAGGAAGATCCGGTTTGGGTCTCCGCCATAGCTGTCGGCATGCCGCGCCGCCCAGATCAGACCCGCACGTATTTCGTTGGCGATTGTGCTCACGGTCACATCCGGGCAAAGGTCGTAGTTGAGGTTGAGAAACACTGCGCCAGCGTCGACGAAGGGGAGCGCCAGATGCGTGTGGTCGTCCTTGTCCAGGGCGCGCCAGTAACCGCCGTGAATAAACACCACCAGCGGGGCGCCCTGGTCGCCTGACGGGCCCTTGAGGATGTCGACCGTCTGCTTTGCCCCGGATCCGTATCGCACGTCGAAGTGTGAATCGCCGGCCAGCCGTTCCCGGGCCGCTGCCGCGGCCGTCGCCGCATTTTCGAGGTAGGAGTCTGCAGACGGAACTGCAATACGAGGATTGAAGTGAGCTTCGCGCTCCTGCAGCGTCAAGGTTCTCCAAGTGGTTTTCATCGCGATCCTCTCCGCTATCGTCCGGTGGCTTGCGGTCTTGCGGGCCGCGGCGCCGGACCAGAAACTGCCAACTGCGCGGCTTCACTTGCCGGCGGCGATTTCCATACTAAGGGGGCCTTTCGCGGCGCCAAGGCGTTCAGAGAACGCATTTCTGAAGTGTGTCCGATCCGCTTTCGGAGATTGGGATCAACAGGATGTCTGAGCGCCGCTACAAGTTTTGGGGCTGGGGGTACGAGGATCAAATCCCAGAGGCCGGAGAAGTCGCAGCCACGGTTGCAAGAGTGTCCGAACTTACCCGGGTCAGTCCCGGAACGGAGATGCGGTGGCCCACGCTTGATTGCGTAACGCTGCCTGACCCGCGAATTCAACCGCCGTCTGTTCTTGTCAGCATTGCGTCTACCGACACGCATGCTCGGGCCGCGCACACGTACGGAAAGTCGTTCCCGGACTATGTCCGGGCGTTTGATCACGACTTCAAATGTGCTCCGGATCTCGTCATGTGGCCGCGAAACGAACACGATGTAGTTGCCATTCTGGACTGGGCCTCCGACGCCGATGTGGCAGTCATCCCCTTTGGCGGAGGATCGAGCGTGGTCGGAGGAGTGGAGCCTGCCGTGGGCGAAAGGTTCGCCGGCACGGTCAGCATGGACTTGCGGAAACTCAACCGCGTGACCGACGTGGATACCGCAGCCCGTGCTGCCTGTATCGAAGCGGGCGCTCTCGGGCCCGTGCTGGAACGACAACTCAAGCCGCATGGTCTGACCCTTCGGCACTTTCCGCAATCTTTTGAGTTCTCGACACTGGGAGGCTGGATCGCGACCAGGTCCGGCGGCCATTTTGCGACATTGCAGACCCATATCGAGGATTCCATTGAATCACTTCGGGTCGTATCCCCGCGCGGAACGTTGGAAACTCGTCGGTTGCCAGGTTCGGGAGCAGGGCCCAGCCCCGATCGTCTCTTCGCTGGATCGGAGGGGGCACTTGGCGTCATTACGTCTGCATGGATGCGCGTGCTGCCGCGGCCCGTTTATCGACGAAGCGCCGCCGTATGGTTCGAACAGTTCCCGGATGCGGCCAACGCTGCCCAGGGAGTGGTTCAGGCGGGCTTGTGGCCGGCGAATTGCCGCGTGATCGACGCGGAAGAAGCGCGGCTCACAGGCGTCGGTAACGGCAGTCGTCATCTGCTGGTACTGGGATTTGAGAGCGCGAACCATCGGGTTGATGCATGGATGGAAGAGGCACTCCAGTGCGCCGCTGAATTCGGTGGGATCTCCGACGAGAGCAGTAGGGACGCCCCTAACCGAAGTGGCGCGGCGAGTACCTGGTGAGAAGCCTTCATGGGCGCGCCCTTCGTTCGAGAGACATTGATTGCCCATGGATTTATCGTGGATGCGGTCGAAACGGCGATTACGTGGGACCAGTTTCCGAAATTGCACCGCGCGGTCAGAGACAGCATTGGAGACGCAATTCTTCGGGTAACCGGTGCGCCGGGACATGTCACTTGCCGGTTCACGCATGTCTATGCCGACGGTCCCGCACCGTACTTCACGTTCCACGCGAAAGCGCCGAACGGCGGTGCCATCCAAGCCTGGCAAACGATCAAGGCAGCGGCCAGCGAAGCAATATTGGCTGCGGGCGGGACGATCACGCATCATCATGCGGTGGGGCGCGATCACCTGCCGTGGTACACGAAACAGCGTCCAGCACTCTTCGGATGCGCACTCGCGGCAGCGAAGAAGGAACTGGACCCGGCCGGAATTCTCAATCCCGGTGTGTTAATCGGGCTCAACTCATGAAGTTCGCGCTGTCCGCCGCCGCCGCGGCATTCCTGTTGACCAGCCCCGTGGCTGCGGAGCCCTTTGTTGACTGGCTCGACGGCGTGCGCTCCGAAGCATTGGCCAACGGGGTAGGGCGGTCAGTATTGGATGCTGCTCTCCGAGATCTGGAGGGCCCGCTCCCGCGTGTGCTGGAGCTCGACCGCAAGCAGTGGAAAAGGGACGTAACCCTCGATTGGTACCTCAATCGGGTGATCAGTGACGAGCGTGTCGACAGAGGGCGCGAAATGGGTCGGCGTTACCGAAACCTCTTGACGCAGGTCAGCGAGACATACGGGGTTCAGCCGCGTTTCATTCTGGCAATTTGGGGTATCGAGACCCACTATGGGAAGATCACCGGAGGGTTTCCGGTGCTGGGCGCACTGGCGACACTCGCCTTTGACGGCCGACGGCAGGAGTTCTTTCGAGGCGAGCTCCTGGAAGCCCTCAGCATCATGGAGCGGGAACGCATGGAACCTGCTTCCATGCTCGGATCATGGGCCGGCGCGATGGGACAAAGCCAATTCATGCCCACAAGCTTCAGCAACTTTGCACAGGACTACGATGGCGACGGGCGTCGGGATATCTGGACGACGGAAGCTGATGTTTTCGCGTCCATTGCGCATTACCTCAAGCGTCACGGCTGGCGGGATGACATCACGTGGGGAAGGGGGGTCAAACTTCCCTCGGGCTTTGATCCTGATTTGATTGGTCTCGACGTTACTCGCACGATTCCCGAATGGCAGACGCTGGGTGTTCGGCGGGTCAACGGAACCGACCTTCCTTCCCGGGCCTTGGTGGCGTCCGTGGTGGCCCCGGATTACCCGCACGGAGATGCATTCCTCGTATACGAGAACTTCCGAGTTACGCTGACGTACAACCGGTCGAGCTTCTATGCGACTGCCGTGGGAATCCTTTCGGACCGAATCGCCCGGGGGCTCTGAGATGCGTCTTGCAGCGGCTTTCACCATGTTCGTGTGCGCTGCGCTGTTGATGTCAGCGTGCAGCAAGCCTGCTCCCGTGGTGATGCGGCAGGGGATCCCGCAGAGCACGCCGCAGGACACGCCGCAAGTGTCCAGCAGCGGCGGAATCTACAAGGTTGGAGCGCCCTATACCGTTGCAGGTCGAAGGTACACACCCAAGGTTCAGCCGAACTATCGAGCTGAGGGGCTTGCCTCGTGGTACGGACCAAAGTTCCACGGCAAACGGACAGCCAACGGCGAGATCTTTGATCAGTACGCCCTGACTGCCGCGCACAAGACCTTGCCGTTGCCCAGCAAGGTGCGGGTTACCAATCTCGACAACGGTCGCCAGCTCGTGGTGAGGGTCAATGACCGAGGGCCGTTCGTTGGAGATCGCATCATCGATCTCTCTCGCCGGTCAGCCCAGTTGCTTGGCGTGGAGAAAGTCGGGGTGGCCCCGGTTCGCCTTGAGCTGATCGACAGCGGTCCGCATCTCCTGACGGAGCCGCTACAGCGGGAGCAGGAGGCACATGAACCCGTGATGCCGGCCAGGATGGGTCGCGTATACGTCCAGGTGGGCGCTTTTCGACTTCCCGACAATGCCCAGCGGCTTGCCTGGAAGTTGTCGGAGTTTGGTGACCCCAGCATCCACACGAGCACGAATCGCCTGTGGCACCGCGTGCGATTCGGACCGTTCTCATCTGCCCAGGAGGCGGACGTGTTCGTCCAGAAGCTGGAGCGTGCGGGGTATCTTCCGAATGTGGTGGTCCAGGTCCGATAACGGTCTGTCATGCGTCGAGATGGGGCCCGGCACTTGTTGCCGGTGTAATGACTGCCTGGTCCCATTTAGCTCGGGTGATTTCTGTTCGCGGAGCGGCGAGACAATTGGGCTCATGACACGCACTCAACGCCTTTGCACTCCCCGTGCTCGTGCCGGGAGGCGGTCGATTCGATCCTCCGTTGATCAGGCGGTTTGCCGGACGTCCTTCATGGGGTGTTGGGGAGAACGTTCCCGTCGGGGACCCGCAGCAGGTGACAAGACATGCGTCCGCCAACTTCTGGCTCATGCTCGCCCGCCGATATCCGCTTTGGACTCCGCAACGAACGCAGTGGGCCATGCGGCACTCGAGTACTTGCCGCCGGGTTCATCTGGTTGGGTAGGCGAGCCGACCTCGACAACCCTGATGGCACGGACTCCAATCGTTTCCGGAACTCGCCCCCTTAGACCTTGCATCCACGGGGTTTGGGCGTGATCACTTGAACAAGTTGAAGTAATAGCGGACGTTGATATTGAACCGCTTCTCCCAGTCGGTGTCTGCGTTGGCGCCAAAGTCGCCACTTTGTCCGACGAACCAGTTGCCGTCGGAGAACCCGAGGTCGGTGTATACGTACACACCACCCCAGTACCACGAGGCGCCGATTGTCCACAATGAACTGTTGTTGAATTCGTCGTTTGCCTTCAGAATCGAACTCCATTCGACGTATGGTGTAACGCTATCGAGCCACGACAACTCTGACGCATCAATGCCGCCGTACCGAAGCGAAACGGAGGGAATCCACCCCTCAGACGCGATCAGGTCGGTGTAGTCATATGCACCAACGAGGATGAGGTCGCCGGTTTCCCAAGGCGTATCATCGGTGATGTCGTACTTGTAATACGACAGTTGAGAAACAAGCTTCAGGTCACCGAAGGAGGTCGTTCCGTGTACAGAGGCAGCGAAATGATTGGCACCGCTGTCGTCGATGTTTGTCCCTTCGAGCTGTCCGTACTGGAGGGACGCTCCAATGTCTCCGCCGCCGGCCATCGGGTAAACAACCCGTACATTTAACTGTCCGTTTTCTTTGAAGCCAGCCTCACCGATGTCTTCGTAAATCCTGGTTACGGGATCGTAATTGTACCGGGAGCTGTCGAGGCTTTCGCCGTCCCAGTGTCCCTCATCCCGAAAGAAGTAGGCGAGGTCAATGTCCAGGCCGCCGACGGACGTCGTCCATCTGACTCCAAGATCCATGTCATCGATGAGCCCGACGTAAAAGTGCTGGTCGAAGTACCAACTCGACGACACTCCGTAGTCGCCGGGGCCGAAGGGGACACGCACGATACCGGCCCGAACCGTACCAAAGTCGTCCGTTTGATACCCCAGCCATGCCGTGTGCATCATGCTGTAACCGTCGTACCACCGGTACTCCACCCTGCCGATGAGGCCGTTGTGGTTGAGGTCTGCGTTGAGGCGGAAAATCTCTAGATCCACGTCCCCAAGGTTTTCGCCTCGGCGGCCGTCGTAGTCGCCATACACCCAGTTCACTCCCAGCGCGCCGCCAATACTGACGGGACTGTCTTGGGCCGTCGCGTAACGGGGCGGGATCAGGAGGAGGGCAAGGCCTAGTGCGATGATTCCGATGGGTGGTATGGCGTCTCGCGTCAGTTTCTGCATGTCGTCAATCGCCTTGTTGGTCGAAATGCCTGGGAATCAGGCGCCTTTGCCATCCTACGAGAGGCGTGAACTATCGTTAGCTTGGTGGTCGCGGCCGAATATCCACTCCACGTAAAGGTGACACCGTATGACCTTATCGCGCCACTACTGCTAGGACAACCCGATTCGCCGGGCCCAATCATCCCCAGTCGTTTCTGCAGGCGGGTCGACTGTCCGTCTCGGAGGTAGCTCATCTTGCGTGACCCCCAGGAAGTTGTTGGCAGTCTCACCGGACGGGCTTCGGGGGAGGCAGTAGGGCTGACGGCGTTGCGGCCGCATTGGCTGCAACAGCTTCCGCCCACAAGCCGCTCTTGCGCGTGCCGCCGGGACCGCCCCTAGGTGCTCCTTTGCGCTGCTGTGATTGCTTAGCCGGTGGCAAGTTCCCGGACGCGTGCGAGGACGCGCTATCGCATGAGCGGGGTGGCATCCAACGCTGGGGCCGGCAGGCCGATGGGCCCTGAGGGATGGCGCGCGCTGCGACGTATGGAAACGATCCGGCGAACCTTGTGAGCGTTCTGCGGACGGCAATATGAATTCCAATATGAAAAACAGAACAACTGCTTAAGTGATTATAGTGAGAAACATCAGCAATTGTCATAATCCTCATTATGCGCAAATAAGATGCGTCTGAAGCCGCCCTCTTTCGGCGACGGAGACATCCCTGCTCCTTCCCAACCCGGCGCTCGGGATGGTCCCGAACTCGTTTGCTCACAACCCATAGACGGCTTCTGCAGCGAACACGAACAGTGCTTCGATAGCCAAGCAGGTTCCAATGGTCGCGCGGGCCAGGACGCCCCGGTAGGTCCTCCAAAGCCAAATGAAGAGCCCTGCGCAGAGCAGGAATTCCGCGGGAGCCAGCACCGCGGCCCCGTAACGAACATCCCAGTAAGAGAACGGACTCATGTACGTCCACTCGGAAAACGGCCAGAACGGCGGATGACCATCGCCTGCATGGAGTGGTATGTCCGTGAGCACATGCAGAATCGCGGCCCCCGCGAAGGCAACAGCCCACCAGTGCCTCGTCAGGAGCCCAAAGGCTGCGCATGCGAGGAAAATCGGGATCGAGTTCGAGATCGCAAAGATTTCTTGCCAGAATTCCGAGAAATAGTCCGTACCAAAGATCTGCTGACCTGTTCGACCCACCACCCACCCCTGCCAAAGCACCATTGCGATGATGGTGGCATCGGGAAGGAAAGCGCCGGCGAAAGCCGCAGCGTTTCTGGACTTCATGCCGGGCCGACCGCAGGCTGCGAGTCCCATGAGCAGATGCGCGGGCGTATTCATTCGTTTGTCGCCAAGACGATCGGCGTTAACGGAGCTACAGCGGGATTCGGAACAGGGCGCGCAATCCCCCTGCAGGCGAGTCTGCTAGCTCGATTTCGCCGCCGTGACTTCGAGCAATGTCCCGGGCAATCGTGAGCCCAAGGCCCGTACCTCCAGACATCCTCCCGTTGTCGAGCTGCCGGAACGGTTTGAAGGCTTCTTCACGATGTTCGGCAGGAATGCCTGGTCCGTCGTCATCAATCACGATATGGGCACCGTCCTTTTGTTGCGTCAGGCTGACTTCCAGCAGATGCCCTTGCCGCAATGCATTTTCTACGAGATTGGTGATGGCCCGACGGACTGCTCCTGCCCGAACCCGCGCACGTACTGGCTCGCACCGACTGAGTTCGATGCGGCCGCAACCATCGTCCAATCGCGCGACGACGTTGCGCAACAGTTCTGCCAGGTCGACGTTATCAGGGGCCTCCTCCCCTTCTCCCTGCGCAAATGCGAGATACGATTCAATCATGAATTCCATCTCGTCGAGATCGGCTTTCATGCTGTTCCGGTCTTCGGTGTCACCCAGCAGTTCCAGCTGTAGACGAAGCCGTGTGACGAGAGTCCGCAAGTCGTGGCTTACGCCCGCCAGAAACTCGGTGCGTTGTTCGATTTGAGCCTGGATCCGGTCCCGCATTGTCAGGAATTCCTGTGCCACTCTCCGGACCTCCGTGGCACCTCGAACAACAAGGGGGGCGCGCGTATCTCCACGACCGAAGCGTTCAGCTGCTCTGGCAACAGCGCGAAGGGGAAGGACCTGTTGCCGCAAGAAATAGACGGCCAGCACGAACGCGAGAACCGAGCTCACGATCATCAGAGAGATAAAGATATTGGTCGTGGAACTCGACACATGCTCGATCGGCGCGACGACGGTCAGAACACCTGAAGGAAGCCCCACTTGTACCTCCACAGCGTCATCATGCGATCGGGTGTCATACCGGTATGAATAATCGAGCCTTCTGCCGAGCATTCGTTCCAGCGCATAGTCCAGGTAGCTGTCAGCCGGGTGCAGGCGGCCCGAGTCCAACGTTACGCCGGGCTCGAAGTGAAGTCGGATGTTGAAAGCCTCTTGACTTTGGCTGATGACCGCGTGGGCCTGTTCGGGGGCATTGGCGATCTGTTTGCTGATCGAGTTGAGCTGATTGGCGAACTGGTATGCGAGCTGGCGCCCGACTTCCTCCCAGTGTTCTTCGTAAAAGATTGCCGCAAGGAGCAGTTGCAGGAGTACCAAGGGCACGGCGACGATGACAAGGGCCCGTCCAAAGAACCCTCGTGGCAGTACCCGCCGTACTTCCAGACTAGGCCGCTCAAATGGCAAGAGCTTCATCAGGGGCTCGCGCGAAGCGCATAACCGGTGCCACGAATTGAGATGATGTGACGAGCTGAGCGGGCGTTCTCACCGAGCTTCCGGCGAAGACGGTTAATGCAGACATCGACGCTCCGCTCCCCAAGTGAGCTCTCGTGCCCCAGTTTGTCGCGCCTTACCGGTTTGCCAAGGGCCCTGGCCAAATGCACCAGCACTTCACCCTCACGCGCGGTGAGCATGACCGGTCCCGAACGATTCCAAAGGCGACGGCGTTCAAGGTCAAAACGGTACTCGCCGAAATGCACCCATCCTGGAGGGGTGTCCGATTTGACGCGGCGCAGGAGGCTGGCGACACGTAACGAAAGCTCGTGCGGATCGAACGGCTTCCCCATGTAATCGTCCGCTCCCGCTTCCAGTCCCTCTATCCGGTGCCTGGTTTCTTTCCGTGCGGTCAGAAACAGGATGGGCACGTTACCCATCGTCCGCAGCGAACGCGCGAAGGTGAGCCCGTCTTCGCCCGGCATGCTTACGTCAAGCACGATCAGGTCATAGGCTATTCCCTTCAGGCGTTCCTTTGCTTCGCTGGCATTTCGAGCGACATCAACGAGATACCCCTGCCCGGAAAGATACCGCTGCAAGAGATTTCGCAACCGAGAATCATCGTCAACGACAAGCAACCTGGAATCGATTGATCTGGTCTTGGCTTGCAGCGAACCACTCACAGCGTCGTTCCAATCCGTTCCCGGTCATCCGGCTCCATGAGCGCTTCGAGAAACGCATGAACCGCAGCGCTGCCGCTTGGGCCAGCATGCTGCAAGGCAGATTCAATTCGTGCTCGTTGCGCATGCAGCAAGGACAGCTCAAGTGCGCGCCCAGCGTCGGTTAGGGTCAGAATGCCCCGTCGTCCGTCAGTTGGATCCCGCCGCCGTTCGACCAGTCTTGCCTCCATGAGTTCGCGCAGCACCCTGGTCAGAGCCTGTTTGGTGATTCCTAGCGTCGCCAGCAACTCGTGCACGGGAATGCTTCCGGCCCGCTCAATGAAATAGAGCGCTCGATGGTGCGCGCGGCCGAGGCCGCGACTTGCCAGGACGCGATCCGCATCGCCGGTAAATGCGCGATAGCCGAAGAAAAGGCGTTCTGCGATTGCACGTGTAGCGGAGTCCGACATAAATGCGTCAGCCATGTTGACGTTTCTAGCGGTAAGGTACTACGATGCGGTCCTTTCCGGAACGGTACCAGCGGTTCCTGTGGGGCACCTCCCATGATTGAAGATTATGGCCGACTGCCCGGACAGCTCTGGCTCGACGGCAAACTGCTGCCTTGGGGTGACGCGCAGCTTCACGTGCTCAGCCACGCCTTGCATTACGCCAGTTCCGTGTTTGAAGGCGAGAGGGCTTACGGCGGGAAAATCTTTAAGGAGCAGGAGCACACGGATCGCTTGATCCACTCCGCCACCACACTGGGGATGGAGTTCCCCTGCTCTGGAGAGGAACTCAGCCAGGCCCGGCACGCTGTGCTTGAGGCCAACGGAATCGTCGATGGGTACGTCCGGCCGGTGGTGTGGCGCGGCAGTGAAATGATGGGGATTTCAGCCCAACGCAACACCATCCATATCGCAGTGGCTGCATGGGAATGGCCGTCCTATTTCTCGCCGGAAGCCCGTTTGAAGGGGATCCGCTTGGCGCTTGCTGACTGGCGGCGTCCGTCCCCCGAAACCGCGCCCGTAAACACAAAGGCCGCCGGGCTCTACATGACGTGTACGCTTGCCAAGCACGCCGCCGAGCGTGACGGCTACGACGACGCACTGATGCTTGATCATCGGGGGCGGGTTGCGGAAACCACGGGCGCCAACATTTTTTTTGTGCGGGATGGTGTCATTCACACACCGGTGCCGGACTGCTTTTTGGATGGAATTACCCGTCGCACGGCTATCGGGATCGCCAAGGCAAATGGAATCGAGGTAATCGAGGAAGTGATCATGCCCGAAGAAATCAGTCGGGCGGAGGAGGTTTTTGTGACCGGTACTGCAGCCGAGGTCACGCCGGTGTCAGTAATCGGCGAGCACACCTACAAGCCGGGCAAAATCTGCCGGCTGATGATTGAAGAGTATGCCAAGCTGACATGCGGCTGACTTCGAAGACGGCCGATCGAATGGTATCAGCTGATTGACGGTTCAACCTGCCACTTCGCCGCAGCGACGTCGTCTCGAGCCTGGGCCTGCACCCAACGTTCACCATCCTCGGTTTCTTCGCGTTTCCAGAAAGGAGCCTTGGTCTTCAGCCAGTCGATCAGAAACTGGCAACTCTCCAGGGCTGCCTGCCGGTGGCGAGCGGCCGTTACCACGAGCACGATGCGGTCCCCAGGTACCATGCGACCGTATCGGTGGACGATGAGACTCGCGCACAGGTCCCAGCGCTGGTTCGCCTCCTGTTCGATGGCCGCGAGCATGCGCTCAGTCATGCCGGGGTAGTGCTCCAGGGTCATCGCCCGCAGCGCTGGACCGTTCTCGGGATCGTCCCGGACCACTCCGATAAAGCTCGCCACGCCGCCGATTGCGGTGTGCCCATCCAACAGTTGGTCGATTTCAGCCCCCGGTTCGAAATCGCCGCCCTGAACACGAATCACTACATCATCCCCCGGTCATGGGCGGGAAGAAAGCTACTTCATCACCCGTGGCTATCGGATGGGCAAACGAGACGTGCTCGTGATTGACAGCTGCCCGGAGGACTTCGCTGTCCCGGAACGCTTCAGCATGTTCCTTGCTTTGGGTGGCAAGCCACAGCGCGAGCTCGCCCACCGTGGTCACCGTGTCCGGTGGATTCACGTGCTCCCGGGCCGTCCCAACGCGGTCACGCACCCACGCGAAATAGAGTACTTCCACGGAACGCGCTCTAGCCTGCCAGTCGGCCACGGCGAAAATCTTCTTGGGCAGCATGAACTTCCGACAGCGTGTTCATAACAAACCCGCCGCTGCGCGCAACCGTCTCACGAAGCGGTCGTCCGGAGACTAACAGGAACCGGGCTCCGTCTGCTCCTGCTGACACGCGAAGCTCCGTACCGTGGGAAAGTACCGCGAACGTCTCGCCGCCGAGTGGATGCACGCTCAGATCGTCGCCAGGAAACTCGAGTGAACCATTGATCATGTAGATGAACGCGTTGTGATCACTCGGGACTGGTTCCACGACCGCAGCCCCAGCGCCCAAGTCAAAGTCAAAGTAGCGTGGTTCGGTCAGCGGCTGGCGGACCGGTCCGGTGGTACCCCTCCCCGTTGTGCCCGCAATCACCTTGACCGTTACTTGACTCCCTCTTTCTTCAACCGGGATTTCATCAGAGTCAAACTCTTGGTAACTGGCATCTGTCATCTTGTGGGATCTCGGCAGATTTACCCAGAGTTGAAAGCCGGCCACCGAACCTGCGGTGGTTTCCGGCATTTCCGAATGCACCACGCCGCGGCCAGCGGTCATCCACTGCACGCCCCCGGACTGCAACAAGCTTTCGTGTCCAGCGCTGTCGACGTGCCGGATCTGGCCCGCGAGCAAGTACGTTACGGTCTCGAACCCACGATGCGGATGCGGCGGAACCCCCGCACTCCGGCCCTCTTGAGGGTTCACTGAGAACACATCTAGCAGCAGGAACGGGTCGACCATGTCGAGTTCCGGAACGCCGATCAGGCGTCTGACTTCAATCCCGTCGCCCTCGGTTTCGGCGCGACCAGAGAACACGGTGCGCGGGATGCGGTACTTGGGCGTAACTCGTTCCAGCATCATTCCTCGCGATGGCCAGTTGCGATGGCGTCAAGGCTAGGGACCGCGTGCTTTTCATGGTTTGCAGAAGTGCGGACTTGCGCGCTCCAGCATTCTAGAAGGCGGTCCAATGGGATCCCAATGCTCGTGTGGCGCAGGCGCGGGCGTCAAGTCCGATCCGAGTTCAGGGCACGGACGAAGCGCAATGTGTAGAGACTGCCACTCCAGATGCTAAGTGCAACGCTGCTCCACAGGAGCCCCAATCCGGCGGTGATAAGCCATTCGGCCGTCGCTATGGCCGGCGCCAGCAAAATCGTGCTCAGGGCAAGAAACTGCAATGCTGTCTTGGCTTTGGCAACCGGTGAGACCGCCAAGGCTCCCCTGCCCTCTTCCATTTGCCGCAAGCCGCCCACCAGGAAGTCGCGGGCAATCAAGACTGCTGCGGCCAGCGCCGGAACGCGTCCATCTGCAGCCAGCATGATCAGTGCCGCGGCATGCATGACCTTGTCCGCAACCGGATCTAGGATCGCCCCGAGCTCGGTCACCATGTTCAGGCGTCGGGCGATCCATCCATCCAGTGCATCACTGATGCCTGCGATGACGAATATGCTGCCGGCTCCCCAAATCCCCCAGGGCCCAGGCAGATAGAAGCACGCAACGAAAGGGACTACCAGCACGATACGTGCACAGGTCACGAGCAGGGCCGCATTCAACGTGTTGGCTTCAGACATCGCTAGAGAAATGATCGTGGATGGTGCGGGCCACTGTTGCACTGATGCCTTCTACCTGCAGCAATTCGGCGAATGTCGCATCTCGAATTGCCCGAAGCGAGCCGAAATGCAAGATCAGCGCCCGCTTGCGGCGCGGCCCGATACCTGGCAATTGATCCAGCTCCGACTGGATTCCGGCGCGCAGCCGGCGAGCACGATGTCCTTCGATCGCGAACCGATGCGCTTCGTCGCGAAGTCGCTGCAGGAAATACAGTACCGGGTCATCCGTGGCTAGCGAGATCGGGCGCTCAAAACCAGCGTAGAAGAGCTCCCGTCCTGCATTGCGGTCCGGCCCCTTGGCAACGCCGACGACCGCAGGCCCGCGGCTTCCGACTTCTGCCAACGCCCCGACCGCGGCACTGCGATGACCTGCGCCTCCGTCAATCAGAACGAGGTCCGGCCATTGGCCCTTGCTCCGGTCTGGATCCTCGCGCTGGAGCCTCTTAAAGCGCCTCAGCAGTACTTCCCTCATCATCGCGTAGTCATCACTTGGGTCGGCATTTCGGACATTGAACCGGCGATAGGAGGCTTTCGCAAAGCCATCCGGTCCGGCGACGATCATTGCGCCCACCGGGTGCGTTCCCTGCAGATGACTGTTGTCGAAGACCTCAACGCGGCGTGGTGCGTGCGGCAAACCGAAAACCTCCACCAAGGCATCCAGCAGTTCCAGCTGATTGGAACGTTCGGAGATGCGGCGAGCCAATGCGGCTTTCGCGTTGTCTTCGCCGGCGCGCACTGCCTGTCGTTTATCGCCTCGTTGCGGGACAAGGATTGCAACACGCCGCCCCACCTTGATGGAAAGCGCCTCTGCCAACAGTTCCATGTCCGGAACCTTGTCGTTGAGCAGCAGGGTCTTCGGCGGTGCCTGGGTGTCATAAAACTGTGAAATGAAGGCCCCCAGCACCGTGGCAGGAGGAATCTCCTTGCCATGCATCGGGAAATGCGTGCGATTGCCAAAGTTGCTGCCGCCGCGGAAAAAGAACACTTGGACGGCAATCTGCCCGCCCTGTTCTGCAACGGCGAAAACGTCCGCATCGCCCACATGTTGCAAATCGCCGCCGCGAGCAGTCTGAATCGTATTCAATGCCTGGATCCGATCTCGCAGGACCGCGGCACGTTCGAACTCTAGATCGGCACTGGCACGATCCATTGCGGAGCGTAGGGATGCCTGAACTTCCTTACCGCCGCCGCCCAGGAAACGCCTCAGCTGTTCGACGAAGCCGGCATACTCGGAATCTCCCACCCTCCCGACGCAAGGGGCGGAACAGCGGCGGATCTGATATTGGAGACAGGGTCGGTCACGCGCCTCAAATTCCCTATCGGTACAAGTGCGCAACGGAAAGGCGCGCTGGAGGGCGTTCAAGGTTACGTTGACAGCTCGGACAGAGGCAAATGGCCCGAAATAGTGTCCGTCCCTTCGCTTGCGTCCTCGATGTTTCAGGAGTTGCGGCCATGCGTGATCTGTACGAAGGTGGATGTAAGGATAAGATTTGTCATCCCGCAAGAGGATGTTGTATCGAGGCCGAAGCTTCTTGATTCGATTGGCCTCTAGCAATAACGCCTCGGCTTCGTGTTCCGTCACTGTGAACTCGATATGTCTGACCTGTGCGATCATCCGCCGAAGACGGATCGGCAAACGCTGGACTGACGAGTACGTAGCCACCCGGTTCCGCAGCACACGTGCCTTCCCCACGTACAGCACTTCCCGGTCTGCCGCTTCCATCTGGTAGACGCCGGGTCGGGCGGGGAGTGAGCGCGCCGCGGCGCGCACCACTTCCGCTCCGATCTGCAGGTCGCTTTGCCCGCTTCCATTCGGGCTGGCGTCAGATGGACCGGATGGATTCAAGTGTTTCAAAGGACCAGGTGTTCGCGGTTCCATGCCTGACTTTGACTTGCCGAAAGCGAGCGATCAACCGCTCCCCTCGATTTAATGCTGAACTGGTATTGTGGAAAACCCTGTGGAAAAACTCACCGTGGCCCGCTCAATCGCTTGTGTCTAATGGATAAACTGCTTGGAAAGCGCGATTCTCAAGTACGCTCATGAGATTCTAACTGATTGAATTACAAAACTTATCCGCTATTCCCAATTCTCCATCAAGCTGCGACTGCCGAATTGGTGTCTCCGGTTGGTCAGTCGCAGCACGAAACATACTTCTTGTGAATAAAACGCCTGCAACTACAGGTTGGTAGCGCTTGCATCTTGGACGATGAGCCTTCAACGAGTCTGCCGTACCCTTACCCCCAACGCGGCTGCATTGGGGAGCACGTCCGGTTTTAGCACCGTGACATTGACGCTGACTGCTCCGTCAAAACTGAGGCAGCAGGTGGCGACACGGTCGGCAAGTGTCTCGACCAACTGGATATGGCCGGCTGCCGCCAGGCGTCGGATGGCCGCTACCACGTCCTCGTAACTGACGACCTGTTTGAGGTCGTCACCATGTCGATTGGGTTTGACCTCCAGCTCGACGTCAACAAGGACACGCTGCACGCTGCTGCGTTCGTGCCGATGAACGCCAATCAGGCATTCGACTTCCAAACCCTGAACAAGAAGTGTGCGGGAATCAGCCACGGACCGGCTCATCTGGAGCGGGGTGAAGCCACCCAAGATGCTGGCCTCCGTCCGGTGCGATCATCTGCCCGGTAACTGATTTCGCGCCGACCAAGTAGACCAGCGCGTCAGAAATATCTTCCGGCGAAGGGCCAGGCGACAAAGGCAGTCGGTTGCGTGTGGCATGGAAGCCGGCCTCTCCTTCGGACTGGCTGGACAGCGTCGGCCCGGGGCCGATCGCATTGACACGAATTCGCGGGGCCAATTCCAGGGCAAGGATGCGGGTTGCGGCCCAGAGGCCTGCTCGGCTCACACTGTATGAAAGGTAGTGCGGTGTCACGGTCCAAACTCTGGGGTCCAGCAGATTGACGATCAGGCCAGATGTGGATGCAGGCAGCAGGTCTGCAAACACACGGCTAAGTACCATGGGAGCCCTGAGGTTTAGCTCGAGATGATCGTCCCAGGACGTCCGAGTTCCGGTAAGCAGTGTGTCGTGGGCAAAATGCGAAGCATTGTTGACCAAGATCGTACAAGGACCAAGCTGTTGCGTTGCCGCCCGCAATAGCTGTTGTGCAGCTTCGTCCGATCGCAAGTCCGCAGAGAACGCGTGGGCTACGCCTCCGCTATCTGTTATCTCCTTGACGAGTCTTGCCGCCGCATTTCCTGAGCGCATGTGATGTATCGCGACCGGGTATCCAAGCCGTGCAAGCGCCCTCACCAATGCTGCGCCGATGCGGCGGCCTCCCCCGGTCACCAAGGCCATTCCTCGTCCAGAATCGCTGCCCATGTCAATGACGCCTTGAACGGGCTCGGCCGGAATTCCCGACGGTCCGCCGCCGCCGTGGCGGCGATCTGGGCGCCACGCTTGGAGACAACCCCAGTTCGTTGTCCCGAAGTGCCTTCAGCTCATCGCGTACTAACGCAGCTTCTTCGAACTCAAGCGCAGCGGCGTGCTGATGCATGCGTTCTTCCAGTTCGGCTTCGTAGGCTTCCCTGTTGTGCCCGATGCGATGCGGAACTTCGGGGCTGATTTCTACCGTTACGTGATCCTGCTCATGAATGCTGCCCAATACATCAGCGATCTCCTTCCTCACCGTTTCTGCCTGAATTCCGTGAGCACGATTCCACTGCATCTGCAGTTCCCTGCGCCGGCGCGTCTCCTCCAAAGCCCCCTTGAGCGAATCAGTCTCCTGATCGGCGTACAGGACGACCCGGCCGTCTATATTCCGTGCCGCTCGTCCAATCGTTTGAATTAGGGACGTCCGAGATCGCAGGAATCCTTCCTTGTCGGCATCGAGAATGGCAACCAGCGCACATTCGGGAATGTCCAGCCCTTCTCGTAGGAGGTTGATACCGACCAGGATATCGAACACACCGCGCCGAAGGTCGCGAATAATTTCGATTCGTTCCAGCGTATCGACGTCGGAGTGCAGGTAACGAACTCGGAGGCCGGCTTCTTCCAGGTATTCGGTCAAATTCTCGGCCATGCGCTTGGTGAGGGTGGTAACGAGCACACGGCCGCCCTGCTCGGCGACGGCGCGCGCCTCCCCTAGCAGATCATCGACCTGATTGCCTGCCGGACGGACCTCACACTCCGGATCCACCAGGCCGGTTGGCCGAATCACCTGTTCGACCGCTCTGCCGCCAGTGTGCTCGAGTTCCCATGGACCGGGTGTCGCGGACACCAGCACGGTAGCGGGCCGCATTGCATCCCATTCCTCGAATTTCAGCGGACGGTTGTCAACGCACGACGGGAGCCTGAAACCGTGAGTAGCCAGCGTTGTCTTGCGGTTAAAGTCCCCTCGAAACATTCCACGCAGCTGGGGGACCGTGACGTGGCTTTCATCCACGAACAAGATCGAATTCTCCGGCAAATACTCAAACAATGTGGGTGGTGGCTCCCCGGGGCGCCGCCCCGTCAGATAGCGGGAGTAATTCTCGATGCCTGCACAACTTCCGGTTGCTGCCATCATTTCCAGGTCGAAATTGGTCCGTTCTTCCAAACGCTGACGTTCAAGCAGTTTCCCCGACCCCTCCAGTTCCGACAATCGCTCAGCAAGTTCAACCCGAATCCGCTCAATAGCTTGTGCAAGGGTCGGCTTCGGTGTGACGTAGTGGCTGTTCGCGTATATGCGCACCTCGTCCATTGTGGCGGTGCGTTCTCCGGTCAGAGGGTCGAACTCGGAAAGTCGCTCGACCGTCTCGCCGAAGAGATCAACCCGCCATGCACGGTCTTCAAGATGGGCCGGAAAGATTTCGATCGTGTCTCCTCGAGCACGGAACGTCCCCCGAACCAGGTTCATGTCGTTTCTGCGGTAATGCAATTCGACCAAGCGGGCAAGGAGCGCATTCCGTTCGACACGACCACCGGTCCTCAGTTCGATGATCATTCGCGTATAGGTTTCGAGCGGCCCTATCCCGTAAATACATGAAACGCTCGCAACAATGACGACGTGGCTTTGCTCAAAAAGAGCCCGGGTTGCCGCATGGCGCATGCGATCGATGTGTTCGTTGATCGAAGCGTCTTTTTCTATGTATGTGTCCGTTCGGGGGACATAGGCTTCGGGCTGGTAGTAGTCGTAGTACGAGACGAAGTACTCGACGGCGTTGTGGGGGAACAGCGACTTCATCTCGCCATACAGCTGTGCCGCCAAGGTCTTGTTGTGGGCAAGAATCAGTGCCGTGCGCTGCAGCTGATGAATGACGTTCGCCATCGTGAAGGTCTTGCCGGAACCGGTAACGCCCAGAAGTACTTGCTCGCGTCGACCCTGCGTTAGGCCATCAACGAGTTCCGCGATTGCCTTCGGTTGGTCTCCAGCTGGATCCACGTCCGCGATCAGCTGGAACTTGTTGGAAATCTTCGAAGTCCGCTCCGGTACCAGTTCCGCGACCTTTTGCACTAGTGGTGGCCCCATCCCTCAGCTAAAGCCAACTCGCGAATTCGTTTCATGGCCGAGCGGATCTCGTCGACGCCCGCAGCGTAGCTCAAACGGATGTAACCCTCGCCCATCGCACCGAAGCTGGTTCCAGCCACCGTCGCGATGTGCAACTCCTCCAGCAGGCGATCCTGCAATTCCAATGCCGGGATGCCAGTACCTTCGACGTTGGGCATGGCGTAGAACGCGCCCTCTGGGCGAATCATCCGCAACCCGGGAAGTGTCTTGACCTCTTCGATCAACACCTCGCGACGTTCGGCAAATGCGGTGACCATCGCGTCGACATCGTCCTGGGGACCTTCCAGCGCAGCAATTGCCGCATGCTGAGTGGCGGCGTTGGTACAACTGACTGAGTTGATGTTCAATCGTACCGCGTGCTCAACGAGCGCTTCCGGCCAAATCGCATATCCGATCCGCCAGCCTGTCATGGCGTAGGTCTTGGACCATCCATCCAGCATGATGAGACGGTCACGCAGATGAGAGTAGCGCAGCATCGATGCAAACTCGGAGCCCGGATACACGATTCGCGAATAGATCTCGTCGGAAAGAATGGCCACGTGGGGATGATCGGCGAGCCCTTCTGCTAGTCGATCGAGCACTGGAACTGGGATCACGCCTCCGGTTGGATTGGCGGGACTGTTGACAATGATCAGTCGCGTCTTCGCCGTTATCTGTCCAAGCACTTCGTCGGGATCGAATGCAAATCCGTCCGCCTCCGCTAGCGCGATCGGCACGGGTGTCGCGCCGGTAAATCGAATCGCAGATTCGTAGATGGGAAATCCCGGGTTTGGGTACATGATTTCCCGGCCGGGCGCGCCAAACATGAGAATCGCGTGCCACATGGTCACCTTGCCCCCCGGAACGATCACCACGTGGTCGGGATTCGCCTCGACTTTACGGCGGGCGGAAATGTCGGCGGCCACCGCCTCCCGAAGCGGAAGGATCCCGTTGGCTGGCGTGTACCCGTGATGCCCATCCCGCAACGCCGCGACGGCCGCTTCGACGATGTGGCCGGGAGTCCGGAAATCTGGTTGCCCGATGCCTAGATTGATGACGTCCTTACCTTGCCGTTCAAGTTCGGCTGCACGGCCGAGTACAACAAATGCGCTCTCGGTACCCAGACGCTCCATCCCGTCCATAAGTGCGAGCTTCGACACGCGCCGATCCTCCGGTTCCATCGCTTCCAATTTGCCCGGCAGTATAAGTGGGGAATTCACATTCACCGATGAGCAGATGACACCACCAAGACATCCATTGCCGGCATCACCTTGCTCGGGCATCTCATCCACCGGCGTGGTCTTGACGTCAATCGGCCCCGTACTGACCAAGCGGGATCGCCCGGCACCCGCTGGTCGTCGCCGGTGCAGCGTACGCCGTTCCACGTGGCGAGACGCGGTTGCCCGGGTGACCATCACCGTGGTCGCAACCTCGCCGTCCCCACCCCTTCGGAAGCCTGTTTGTCGACAATCCATCAAGGATCCGCGCGTCCACGGTCCGCTCGTCGAGTGTGTCAGTCCGTCATCGTTTGCGAGCCAGTTACGAACAAGTCCGCCTCTCGAAGATCTTCCACTGTATTGACGTTGAAGAACGGATCCACGGTCGTGATGTCCCACTCGACGACGGCGACGCGGAAATTCGAAGTGAACGCATCGATCTTTCTGATGCCGTCGGCCAAGGCCTGCCCAAGGTCGGCAAGAACTGAGACAGGCCAGCACGCAACGACCGGGTGCTGGCGACCACCGGAACCGGCAATCGAGATCGATGCTCCCGTCGAATTTCGAGCTTCGGCAAGACGGGTGACAAGGTTTGCCGGTAGAAACGGGGCATCGACAGGAACAGTTGTGACCAGCGCCGTAGAGCCGGCTTCGCGCGTTGACCAGGCAAGCACCGCGTGTATGCCTGCCAGAGGACCCGCACCTCCCTCGTCAGCAAAGCCGTCTGGCACAACCGGAGAATTCAGGAATTGAAACCGCTCCGGATTGCCGTTGGCATTGATCACAATTCGATCGACTTGAGGAGCCAGGCAATCGTGGGCCCGCGCGATCATGGGACGATCGCCTACGCGGACCAATCCCTTGTCACCACGACCCAGGCGCCTGCCTTGCCCGCCCGCCAGCAGGGCGCCGACGTGGACTACGGCCGACATTATTGGGGGACCGCGCCCTTTCGAATACTGGTTGGTGGATCGTCGGGCACCTTTGCTGGATCGACATCGAGAACCAGGCGTTGGATTCCTGCCAGCGCCAGAAATCGCCGGCCACGCACCCGGCCAACCAACGTCAGATTGGCCCGTTCGGCAAGCTCTACGCCCTGGGCCGTAAATCCTGATCGCGATACCAGGGCTGGGATTCCCATTTGCACCGTCTTGATGACCATCTCACTGGTTAGGCGTCCGGTCGTATAGAGCAGCATTCGCGAGGCGTCGACGCGATTGATCCACAGCCACCCGGCAATCATGTCCGCGGCGTTATGCCGACCAACATCTTCGACATACAGCAGCACCCGTTCTCCGTCGCAGAGCGCGCAGCCATGAATCGCGCCGGATTTGAGATACAGGGAGGGCTGCAGAGTGATCTTTCGACTAAGGGAATAAAGTGCGGAGGTCGGAAACCGGACATCCGGATCCAGCTCGGCTTCTTCAAAACACTCCATTACCTGCCCGAAGATTGTCCCCACCGCGCAACCGGATGTGCGGATGCGATGACGCATCATTTCTTCGTAGTCAGTCGTGCGTTCCGTTCGTACGACCACCGCTTCACCTTCTTCGTCGTATTCCACCGAGTTGATGGTGTCGTCCCTATGGAGCATCGTTTGATTCACGAGGTACCCAACGGCCAGCAGTTCAGGATGCTCACCGACGGTCATGGCCGTCACGATTTCCTGGTCATTGAGGAAGATGGTCAACGGCCGTTCGGCAACCACGAACGCCGTCACTCGCCGACCTTCGTGATCGATCCCTGAGACCTCCCGCGTCAGATTCGGATCGTCAGGGCTGGGAGCGATCAGGAACTCCCCGGACGGGTCTTGGCCAGAGCACTCCGGTAGTCCGGTCACGTGACGCTCTTTAGGCATGTGAATTACGAAGACTGGATAACGGCATTGAGTTCGAAGCGGAAATCAATTTCCGGAATATGAATTTCGGCAGTTGCCTTAAGCGGCTGTTCAGGCAGCCGCTGGGCGGTAGCGGCCGAACGAATGGCGGTCTCAATTTCACGTTGGGCGTTGACACCAAGCGTCTTCAGAAAACGGCGCAGGCTCCGATTGAGTGTTTCTTCGTCCATGTCGGTCTCCTTTCGGCCATGGTGGCGGAAGCCATCCAATACGTGCAAGATACATTTAGCTCGTCATGAACCGATTTGCTGGAGAATGCTAATGAAGGCATTTCTGGTAGCATTGTTCGCCACTGGCGCGATAGCTCTTCTCACTGCAATAACGTTGCCGAGTTGGGCGGATTGTTACGGTCAGGACGCGAGAGTCGGCACACACGTACGCCTGTAGGCACCGCCGCGCGTCTCTGCATGGGCCCGACTGGGCTGCAGGCCTGCTCTTCTAGCCGCGTATCCCCTCTCCCGCTGCAATTACTTGCGGTGCGCGTCGCGAAAATCGGCAAACTCTTTGCGCAGCGACCGCAGTTCCTGAAGCACTGTGTCCGGTTCCGCGGCCTCGTTCTCCGCTGGCATCGATGCGGCGGTACGTTCCTCCGCGTGCATGGTCTGCATCGAATCAATCACGATTGCAATGAACAGATTGAGCACCGTAAAGCTAGAAATGACGATGAAGGAAACGAATACGATCCAGGCCCATGAGTACTGTTGCAGAATCGGACGAACGATCCCCATTGACCAGCTCTCCAAGGTCATGATCTGGAAGAGGGAAAACATCGAATCGCCGACCGTGCCGAACCATCCAGGAAAGGCTGGCCCAAACAGGTTGGTGGTTATCACGGCATAGACGTAGAAGATCAGCAGCAGCAGCACTCCGATTGCGGCCACTCCTGGCACTGCGTGCAAGAGCGCACCCACCACTCTCCGTAGCCGAGGAATTGCCGAGACCACACGCAATACACGGAGCACGCGCAAGGCACGAAGCACCAACAACGAATCTGCGGCGGGAGCAAGCGTGATAGCGACAATGGTGAAGTCAAAGATCCCCCAGGGATCAAGAAAGAACCGGAGCCCGCGTGCGGCGATCCTAAGACCGATCTCGATGCAAAAGATCGTGATGACGATTCGGTCGAAGATACGGAGTTCCTCACCGACGACTGCCATCACCGACGGAGATGTTTCGAAACCCAGAGCAATCGCGTTCAGCACGATCAATGTCATCGTCGTGTAGCGGAACCCTCTGGTATCGACCAGTTCACGAACTCCGTCTCTCAGCCGAGCAATTCGGCTTCGGTTCCCGTCGGACGGGTCGGTCGCGAGATATTTTCGGAGGGATGCAGACCTGACTGAATCGATATGTCGTAACCGCCGCAGCAAATGCGATGCGCCCGAAACTTGATGAAACTTCAAAGACAAGTCTCCAATGCAACCCTTGGAACAGCCGGCATGTTCTGCCTGTTCTTCGCGTGGCATGCCTCTTCGCGACATGGCACATGACGAACGTGGCGTGGTGACAACCACGCGCCGTCCGCGACCATTCAACACGTGATGGCGATGATTCGCGCGAAGCCCGGGGTTGCGCGTGCGATCGTCAGCGCAGTGCTCTGGGTCCTCTGATCGTCAGCGAACTTCGCATCTGAAAACGCCCAAGAGTTCTGTTGTGGCTAGCCTTGGCCCTCCCTGACGGCGGATGGAACAGCGTCGTCCTCCGCCGGCGCCTCCTCGGCGCTAGCCGCCCAGAGACTGTGGTGCTGTTCAGCCCATGCTGCGTCTACACGGCCGCTTCCCATCGCCTGAAATGCCCCCTCCATGCCTATTGTACCGATGTATATGTGTGCGAACATGACCACAATCAGCCCCAACGACACCACTGAATGCCACAGTTGAGCAAGCTGCATTTCTTGCATTGACGTCAGGGTTTCCGGAAAACCGAAACCGAAGAGATTCAGAAAGGCGAAGGTCTTACCGAACATCGGAAAAGCGAACGGCAGCAACAAGGCAAGGCCGGAAAGGCTTACGGATATCCCACCCAGCACCACGATCCAGAAGATCGCCTTCTGACCGGCATTGAACCGGTCCGCGGCGGGGTGATGCCGGTCCGACAACAGGCCGCCGCCTTGCCGAAGCCATTTCAGGTCAACCCGGCTGGGAATGTTGTGCCGCACCCAGAGGACGACCATCAACGCGACGCCGAACATGAATGGGAAAGCCACGAAGTTGTGAAGGAGCTTGCCTGCCTCGGTCACGGTCGCGAATGCCTCTTTACCGATGACGGGGATAAAGAGATACCGGCCATACAACAGATTGAGGCCGGACAGGGCGAGCACAATGAAACTGGTTGCGGTCATCCAGTGGGCGAAGCGTTCAATCCCGTTGAACCGTACCACTTCCCTACGGGTCGGCTTGCCTGCCAGTGAAATGCGTCCACGCCACGCATAGAACAGGACCAACAGTACCAGCGTAGCGAACATGCCCCATGCGCCTATGACTGTAACCGGCCCGTTTCGAATCGACCGCCAAATCTCCCCTTCCGACTGTATGAGAACCCCGGCTTGAGAATCCGGAATCGACACTCGGCCAGCGGTACCAGTGCGGACGTCTCGCCATCCGTCGGACTTGCTGCTTTGTTCGACGACGGCATGAGAATCGCCGATCACGACCGCAGCGCCCATGATGGCGGCCCCGTAACCAGCCGCGGTCAAGCCGACAATTACGCCGACCGCCGTCAGGAAGGAGCGCAGCTGCTGCGACATCACCACTCAGAACCGCTGGTATTCGGCACGGCGTCCTAACGCCTCTCGGGTTTCAGCACTCAGCTGCTGGTCAGGCGCGCCGGCGTAGGTTCCCTTGCCGGTGTCCAGTCGACGGCCCTGCTCGCTTTCCCTGCAACCGACAAGGGCCACCAAGACAATGAAGCAGAGCGAGCTCAGGTATCGGAACCGTATGCCGTGTTCCATCCCCAAACTCCGCCTCCGAAACCGCGCGCCGTAACCCGCTCCCGGTAAATGTCCGATACGGCGTCTGCGTCACCCGCCAACAGCGCCTTGGTCGAACACATCTCGGCGCAAAGAGGAAGCTTTCCTTCGGCCAGGCGATTTCTGCCGTATAGCGCAAATTCTTCCTCGGACCCGTCCTCCTCGGGGCCTCCGGCGCAGAATGTGCACTTGTCCATCTTGCCGCGCCCACCAAAGTTACCTGCCTGCGGATACTGCGGGGCCCCGAACGGACAAGCGTAGAAGCAGTAACCGCAGCCAATGCACAGGTCCTTGTCATGCAGTACCACGCCCTCATCGGTCTGGTAAAAGCAATCGACCGGACATACCGCCATGCAGGGTGCGTCGGAACAGTGCATGCAGGCTGTCGAAATCGACCGCTCGCCCGGCTGCCCGTCATTGATCGTGACCACTCGCCGGCGATTTACTCCCCAAGGTACCTCGTGCTCGTTCTTGCACGCTGTGACGCAGGCGTTGCACTCAATGCAGCGATCAGCATCACAAAGGAACTTCATGCGGGCCATTGTTGAAGTCCTCCTCAGGCCGCTGTGATGCGGCAGAGCGTAACCTTGCTCTCCTGCATCTGGGTCACGGAATCGTAGCCGTAAGTACCGATGGTGTTTGACGATTCTCCGAGCACGTACGGGTCAGCGCCTTCAGGGTACCGGTGACGGAGATCTTGCCCCATGAACCGGCCACCGAAGTGAAACGGCATAAATGCCACCCCTGGATCGACCCGGCGGGTTACCAGCGCCTTGACAAGCACGCGCCCTCCTTCCGGTCCCTCAACCCAGATGTCGTCACCATCCTGGAAGCCGGCGTTATTCGCGTCGCGCGGATGAACTTCGCAGAACATCTCCTGCTGCAATTCGGCCAGCCATGGGTTTGACCGGCTCTCGTCGCCGCCCCCTTCATATTCCACGAGCCGCCCCGTCGTGAGGATGATGGGATAGTCCTTGGAGTAGTCCCGCTGCTGAATCGATCGATAAAGTACCGGGACTCGGTATCCGCGCGTGTCCTCGTAAGTGGGGTAGTCGGACACAAGATCACGGCGCGTCGTGTAGAGCGGTTCACGGTGAAGCGGGACCGGGTCCGGGAAATTCCAGACAACCGCCCGGGCTTTCGCGTTTCCGAACGGAGCGCATCCGTGACGTATGGCCACCCGCTGAATCCCGCCGGAGAGATCCGTCTTCCAATTGGTCTTGTCTCCGGCAATTGACTCGATTACAGCCCGTTCCTCCTCTGTCAGGTCTCCGTCCCAACCAAGCCGCTTCAGCATCGCCATTGTGAACTCGGGATACCCGTCTTCGATTTCGGAATCCTTGCTGAATGAACCGTCTGCCAGAAGATTCTCACCATCCCTTAAAACACCGAAACGCGCTCGAAAGGTCAGCCCGCCGTCGGCGACGGCCTGTGAGGTGTCGTAGAGGATGGGAGTTCCCGGGTGAGCCAGCTGCTCGTTGCCCCAGCAGGGCCAGGGAAGCCCGTAATACTCGCCGTCACAGGGGCCACCCTCCGCCTTGAGCGTGGTGCGGTCAAAGGTGCCCATATTGGCCATGTGCTTGCGCAGACGTTCGGGCGTTTGACCGGTGTACCCGATCGTCCACATGCCACGATTGAACTCTCGCGTGATGTCCTCGATGACCGGTTCGTGGTCTCGAACTTCGATGTTGCGGAATAGCGGCCCGTCTATTTCGAGTTGCTTCGCGAGCCGGTAAATGATCTCGTGATCGGGCTTCGATTCAAACAGTGGCTCGACAACTCGTTCGCGCCACTGCAGTGAGCGGTTCGACGCCGTGACGGAGCCGTAGGTCTCGAACTGTGTCGCCGCAGGAAGCAGGTATACGCCGTCCTGGCGTTCGTGCAGCACAGCGGTCAACGTGGGATACGGATCCACCACGACCAGCAGGTCAAGCTTGTTCATTGCCCGACGCATGTCCGGGAGACGTGTCTGGGAATTCGGCGCGTGCCCCCAGAAGATCATGGCCTTGAGGGTTTCGGGCTGATCCAGGTTCTCCTTGTCCTCGAGAACGCCGTCCACCCACCTGGATACCGGGATTCCCTTCGATTGCATCAATTCCGACGAAGAGAAGCGCGTGGCCAGGGTCTCGTACGATACCCCCCAAACCCGGGCCCAATGCTTCCATGCGCCTTCCGAGAGCCCGTAATAGCCTGGCAGCGTGTGGCTCAGCACCCCGAGGTCGGTAGCGCCCTGGACATTGTCATGACCGCGGAAAATATTCGTCCCGCCTCCGGCCTTACCCATATTTCCCAAGGCCAACTGGAGGATGCAGTACGCGCGGGTATTGTTGTTCCCGGTGGTGTGCTGGGTCCCTCCCATGCACCAGATGACCGTACCGGGTCGATTCTCTGCCATCGTCTTGGTGATTTGGCGAACCTGCTCACCCGGAACACCGGTGACACGCTCGGTTTCCGCCGGTGTCCATCGGGCGACTTCCTCGCGGATCTGGTCGAGTCCCCACACCCGCGACTGGATGAAGGACTCGTCCTCCCAACCGTTTTCGAACAAGTGCCACAGCATGCCCCAGACCAGGGCCACGTCCGAGCCCGGACGGATGCGGACATACTCGTCAGCGTGCGCGGCAGTACGCGTGAAGCGCGGGTCGACCACGATGAATGGCGCGCCTTTTTCCTTGGCCTTCAGCAAATGCACCATGGAGACCGGATGCGCTTCGGCCGGATTTCCTCCGATCAAGAAAATGGACTTGGAATTGTGGATATCGTTGTAACTATTCGTCATTGCGCCGTAGCCCCAAGTATTGGCCACGCCCGCAACTGTGGTCGAATGACAGATACGCGCTTGATGATCGACGTTATTGGTGCCCCAGAATGCTGCGAACTTGCGGAAGAGGTAGGCCTGTTCGTTATTGTGCTTAGCTGATCCGAGCCAGTACACCGAATCCGGCCCCGCTGTTGTTCGGATCCGTTCAAGTTCCGCGCCAACTTCTTCGATCGCCCGGTCCCAATCGAGCCGCTCCCAGCGACCGCCAACCAACTTCATCGGGTATCTGAGACGGCGTTCTCCGTGGGCGTGCTCCCTTACTGACGCCCCTTTCGCGCAATGCGCTCCGAGGTTGAACGGGCTGTCGAAACTGGGTTCTTGACCAATCCAGACCCCGTTCTGCACTTCTGCGGTAACCGCGCACCCGACTGAACAATGCGTGCATACGGACAACACGTTTTCAATGCCGTCGCTTCCGGTGAGCGCCGTATCCGCGGCTTCAACCCGCCCTCCCGGCACGAGTCCTGCGAGCGCGGAGCCAGCGGCAACGACGCCCGAATTGCGAAGAAAGGCCCGGCGGTCAAGCGCGGTGCCGGCGATGGATGATCGAGAAGACATCAGGACACCTGCAATAAGCTTGAAGAAAACCGCTAGAAGCGCGCCAGCCGGTACACCGTGCGGACGTGCTCGGTTTCACGGTAGCGTGCGTGCGATCTGGAGGGCTTTGACGAGGCGGGGGCGGTTGATGGGCGGCGTATGGCCAATGCTGCCGCCCCGGTGACACCTGCTGCGGCGAAGAGCTTGCGGCGACTTAGGCCGCGACGGCGGGACTTGCGCTGAGAATCGGTCGAATCTTGTGGCATACGCTCCTCCTTCGTTTACCACCCCAGAAGCATAGCGGTACCTGATCGCAATTGCTCGGCCAAATTTGAAATCGGTGTTCGGCGGGGAGTCGAGGAGAAAACAATGCCATGGCCCGGGGTTTGCCGGAGCTTCGATGGTGGCAAGACGGCACATCGCACCGCCGGAGGGGTATCTGTGACCATCATCCGTTGGAGCACTTGCGCGGGCGTCCGCGAGGTTGGAGTTGGAATCAAGACGCGGCCGCGCCAACTCCGACCTGGAACGGGCTGATCGCGTGCTTCCTGGATAGACCGGGCGCTCGAACCTGCATCCTGAAGAGAAGCTGAAGGCACTACCTCGGTGATGGCGCTCGGTAACCTTCAAGCGCCCTCCGATTGCAGCCATGGGGCAAGCTTCTGTGACCCCCCGTCAGTTTACGGACAGCTGGCGAACGGTCCTGCCATGTGCGCAATCGGGATAGGGGGGAGCCTCGCGGCTCCACCCCTCCCACACCACCGTGCGTACGGGTCCGTACACGGCGGTTCGACGGATTTAAGCCGTGGCCGGTCCCGCCACGGAGGCGAGTCCGAGCCGGTCGAAGAAGTTATTGGGGAGCGCGTAGGAGAGCGCGGGGCTGTTGCCGAGCCGCCATGGACCGTGAGCACTGCCGGCGGTGTTCGCCGCCAGCTGCTTGCCCACGCCAAGACGGTGTAGCGCCGCAAAGCGGGTACGCCCGCGCTTCCATTGCCGCCAGACGATGGCACGGAGCCTTCGTCTGACCCATTGGTCGAGGCGACGCAGCACCGAGGGCGTCTCGCAGAAGCCGAAGTAGCCCCGCCACCCGGCGAGGTAGCGGGACAGCTCCATGACGAGATGGGCGAGGCTGACGCTCTTCGTGCAGCGCGTCAGTTCCCGGACCCTGGCCTTGAACCGGGCGAGCGCTTGCGGCGCGATCCGCCGCCTGGGCGCCTGCCCGACCGTCAAGCTGAAGCCCAGGAAGGCCCGTGCCACCGGACGATCCACCGCGCTCTTGCCTGCGTTCACCGTCAGCTTCAGCCGCCGGGCAAGGAAGCCGGTCACGCTCGCCATGACCCGCTCGCCCGCCCGCCGGGACCGCACATAGATGTTGCAGTCATCGGCGTAACGAACGAAGCGGTGGCCACGCTTCTCCAGTTCCTGGTCCAGGACGTCAAGCATCAGATTCGACAGCAAGGGTGAGAGCGTGTCAGTGCCGGATGAAAACTCCCCGATAGCGCCGAAGTAAAAGTCCCCAGTCGGCCGGCCACCAGCCCCATCAGGATGTCGTGATTGACCCGGTCGAAGAACTTCTCCAGATCGAGGTCGACCACGATGCCGAAGCCCGCGCGGATGTGCTCCTGTGCGCGCCCGATCGCCTGATGGGCCGAGCGTCCGGGCCGGAACCCGTAGCTCGCGTCCGAGAAGCTTCCGTCCCAGTCCTCCTGCAGCACCTGCATCACTGCCTGCTGGATGAAGCGGTCGAGCACCGTCGGCACACCCAGCGGGCGAACCCCGCCCGAGGCCTTCGGGATCTCCACCCACCGCACCGGCTGCGGTTCGTAGGTGCCATCGAGGAGCCGGGACCTGATCTCGGGCCAGTGGCTTCTCAGGTGAGCGCCCAGATCGCCGGTCGTCATGCCGTCGACACCGGGCGCCCCCCGGTTGCGCCGGACACGCGCCAGCGCCTTCTTCAGATTGCCGGGCTGGAGGACCGCCGCCATCGACGGTCCCGGTCCGGCGGCCGGGCGTTCGGGGTCGGCACGCGCCATGCGGGCTTCGGTCCCTTGGCTCCCGGCGCTCCGGGCTTCACCCTTCGCCACCGGCTCCAAGGCCAGTTCCAACTGGATCTTCTGCCGCCTGGTCCGCATGAGCGCACCGTCCTCATGACCCTGTCCATCGTTCAGGCCTTCGTCGGCAAGCCGACTACTATGCCGTCTGCTGACTTCCGCGCTGCGATCGCGACCCTTGCGGGAACGCTCAGTCCGGGACGTGCCGGACGCGGCGCGGACCTCCCGAGGTAAGACCAGCCGCCTTCGCCACACACCCGCCGGATTTACCACCCCGGGCCTTGATGGCTATGGACTTCGCGGTCATTTGCCCGCTCGTCCGCCCGGGTAGGCCTCGTATCCGGTTCTTGTCCATCGGGGCGCGGCTTTGCTCCGCGCTTCCTTCAAACCCTGCCTTACAACAGCGCCCTTGCGCTTCGCTAATCCTTCACCGCCATCAGGTTGGATAGAGGACTTGCACTTCCAAGCTGTTGGTCATGCTCGGCACACCAAAAAAAGGGCGGCGGTCGGATGACCGCCGCCCAAGCGTTGTTTAGGGAATAGGTATCAGGCTTCTTGCATCGCCGCCTTGACCTTCTCCGCAGTGATCGGCCACGAACGTACGCGTGCGCCCACCGCTGCTTGGATGGCGTTGGCAATCGCGGGCCCGACAACCGTCACGACGGGCTCGCCCGTCCCGGCCGGGTAGTGGCCGTTCTGGATGATGCTGACGTCGATTTCAGGCACCTGGTTGATCCGCATCGGCGTCCAGGTGTCGAAGTTCGACTGTTCGATCGAACCGTCCTTCATCGTGATGTTCTCGTAGAGAACCCTCGATGTCCCGTAGATTGCGGAACCCTGGATCTGCGCCAGCACACCGTCCGGATTGACGGCGGTGCCCACGTCCATCGCGATGGAAAGCTTCCTTACGGTCGGCTCTCCGGATTCGGGGTCAACGTGCACCTCAGCGACGCACGCCGTCCACGTCGGGGAGCCACGCTCCTGCGACGTAACGCTGGCAATTCCCTGACCCGTGTTGGCGGGGAGAGGCTTCACGCCGTAACCCGCGCGTCCCGCAGCAACCAGCAGTGCGTTGCGCAGACGCTCCGAGCCACCCACCGTGTTCGGCGGGGTACCGACGTTCTTGCCCACAGCCTTCAGAAGCGAAGTCCGGAACTCGAGCGGGTCGCGTCCGACTGCGTGCGCGGCTTCGTCGAGGAACGACTCAACAGCCCACATCGTCCAGGTCGGTGCAACTGCACGGAGCTGTCCCGGAGGGGTCGCGCTCTGACCAACAATGTTCTCAATGGAACGTACGTACTGGTTCGGAACGTTGTACCAGTGGTCCGATCCGTTCGTGGAGAACGGGTCGATCTTGCCCTTCTTGTCTACTGATTCCGCCAAGAAGCCCGGAGCCTGCCGCTTGGTCGCCCAAGCCGAGCAGACAGTGTGAACCATCGTGTCCAGATCACCGGCGACGTTCACCCCACCTTTCACGGTCTGGTAGGTGAGCGACTGGTGGAAGTCGAACATCACGTCCTGCTCGCGGGTGAACACGAGCTTGACGGGACGCCCGGCTGCCTTGGCCGCCAGGGCCGCTGGAATCATCGCATCCGGCTCAAGCCGCCGTCCGAAGCCAGTACCTGCGTACTGCTGGTGGTGGACCACATTGGCCGGTTCCACACCGAGTGCTTCAGCCGTCATAGCCGTGCATCGGGTGGACCACTGGCACGCCGTGAAGAGGTGCCAGACCCCGTCCTGCTCCATGGCCACGCAGTTCATCGGCTCCATCATGCCGTGGTAGCCGAGGCTCGTTTCGTACTCGGCCTCGACGACGGTCGCGGCATTGCTCATGCCTGCGTCCGTGTCGCCGTCGATTACCCAGGCAAACCCTTCGCCGTCGGCAGTTGCCTTCTTGGCGTAGCCAAGAATGTCTGCAGTGCTGACGTTGGCGTTCGGACCGAGATCCCAATCGACGGAAACGGCATCGGCGGCCTTTTCGGCTGCCCAGATCGTCTCGGCGAGCACGATCGCGTAGCCGCGCTGGACTCCGGTCGGATCCTCGATGATTTCGGTTCCGATGTATCCATCGATGCCGCTAGCGGCCGAGTCGTCGACCGAGTTCGGCATCGCACCCCAGCGGGTGGGCCAGGTGACGATCCGACCGTACGCCATGTTCGGAACGAACACGTCGATGCCGTACCGGGCGGTGCCGTCGATCTTTGCCGGAATGTCGAGAGCCGGAACCGACGTGCCGACGAGTTTGTACTCGCCAAACTTCTTCAGTTCGATGGCTTTCATTTCATCTTCGCTGAAGGTCCGGTCGATCGGGCCCGCGCTGATGATTTCGGAATAGGTCGTCGACTGACCGGTGCCCGTGTGAGTGACGGTGCTGTTTGCAGCGGAACACTCGCTGGCCGGCACGCCAAGCATGTTGGCACCAGCCTCCACGAGAGCCATCCGCGCGGCCGCACCGATCCGCGAGTTGCGGTCGAACGTCCAGTTCACCGACCACGAACCGCCAGTGATCATCAGACCCCACTTTTCGTGGCTGTCTGGGTAGTCAATGCGGACGTCGTTCCAGTCGATTTCCAACTCTTCGGCAACTGCCTGCGCCAATGCGGTGCCGACGTGCTGCCCCATTTCCGTCTTGGTGATGTGGACAGTCGCGATCCCGCTGGGCTCCATGGTCAGGAACAAGCTGGGCTCGAAATTGCCAGCCGCCAGGGCCTCGCGGGCACCGCCGGTCAAGTGTGGCAGGACTGAGTAGCCGACCACCAATCCAGTGCCGGCAACAGCGGAGCCGACCAGAATGTCGCGGCGCGTTGCGCCACCCAAGTCTTTCATGTGCTTGGTCATGGTCAGGCCTCCTGCATCATCTGGGCAGCCCGACGGACACCCTGCTTGATCCGAGCGTACGTTGAGCAGCGGCAGATGTTGCCTTGCATGGCATCGAGAATCTCTGCATCACTCGGGCTGGAGTTGGACTCAAGGAACGCAGCGGCATTCATCATCTGCCCGGACTGGCAGTACCCGCACTGGGGAATCTGCAACTCCAGCCACGCCTTCTGCACCGGATGCTGACCCTTCGGGTCGAGGCCTTCAATCGTAGTGATCGTCGCACCTTCGGCGTCCGACAACTGCAGCTGGCAGGACCGCACTGCTTCACCATTAAGGTGAACAGTACAGGCCCCACAGAGGCCAATGCCGCATCCAAACTTCGTGCCGGTTAGACGCAGACCTTCGCGAATGACCCACAGCAGTTTGGTGTCCCCCGGTGCATCGACGACGTGCGACACGCCGTTGATGTTAAGAACAGCCATAATCCCTCCTCAGGAATACAAAGGGGAACCGCCGACGACACAGATTCGCCAAAGCGGCGAAGCTGCAAGCGAGCAACGACAGACCCCGGTTTCGTCCATTGTAGTTTGGGGCGCCAAATTGGGCAAGCTGGCAAAGGCGAATTTGGCTGTAACAGCGCGTCAACTGCGGTCCTCAATTGGAACAAACGGACGTTCCGATACGCCGGTATACAGCTGGCGCGGACGTCCGATCCGCTGAGCGGGATCTTCGATCATCTCGTTCCACTGGGCGACCCATCCGACGGTGCGGGCGACTGCAAACAGTACGGTGAACAAACTGGGCGGAAAACCAATGGCTTGTAGCGTAATCCCAGAATAAAAGTCGACATTAGGATACAGCTTCTTCTCAACGAAGTAGTCGTCCTCCAAGGCAATGCGCTCCAACTCCCTGGCAAGCCGAAACATTGGCTCGTTCTCTTTTCCCAAGGCGCCGAGGACTTCGTGAGCGGTCGACTGCATGACGCGCGCCCGAGGATCGTAGTTTTTGTAGACACGGTGCCCGAAGCCCATCAAGCGAAACGGGTCGGCGGAGTCACGCGCGCGGTCAATAAACGACTTCACCCGCGAAACGTCACCGATTTCCTGGAGCATGCTGATCACCGCCTCGTTGGCGCCACCGTGCGCAGGCCCCCATAGCGACGCAATCCCCGCGGCCACACATGCAAACGGGTTGGCACCGGACGAGCCCGCGAGCCGTACCGTGGAAGTCGAGGCGTTCTGCTCATGATCGGCGTGGAGGATGAGAATTCGATTCATCGCCCGCGCCAACACGTCGTCGATGACGTACTCCTCGGCTGGCACCGCAAACATCATGTGCAAGAAATTCTCCGCGTAATCGAGGTCATTGCGCGGATAGATAAAGGGCTGGCCGATCGAATACTTGTAGGCCATCGTGGCAATCGTCGGGATTTTTGCGATCAATCGGTGCGAAGCGACCATCCGCTGGTGAGGGTCGGTAATGTCCGTACTGTCGTGATAGAAGGCTGATAACGCTCCGACAACGCCGCACAAGATCGCCATGGCATGGGCATCGCGTCGAAAACCCCGAAACAGATATGTCAGCTGCTCGTGCAGCATGGTATGCCGACTAATCGTGTAGGCAAAGTCCTCGTTACTGGCCGGGTCAGGCAATTCACCTCGTAAAAGAAGGTAAGCCACTTCCAGGAAATCGCAGTGCTGAGCCAGATCCTCGATGCGATAGCCGCGGTGCAGCAGTATTCCGCGTTCACCATCAATGAACGTGATTTTAGATTCACAAGAACCGGTCGAGGTGTAGCCCGGGTCGTACGTAAACACACCGGCACTGCCATAGAGGGAACGCACATCGACCACATCGGGCCCGATCGTTCCCGATAGTTCCGGCAACTGAAGACTTCGGCCGTCACTAAGTGTCAGTTGCGCCGTCCGTCGTTCCGTATCCATGGCCATGTGTCTCTCTCTCACGTCCAGGCGATTAGCAATCCAGGATCAAGCAGTACCGTACCTAGGCCCCCAGACGGGGGCAAATGAACGACCGTGCAGCCGCTCACCGTTCAATCAATTCGATCTTGTAACCATCTGGATCTTCGACGAATGCGATCACCGTACTGCCGTGCTGCATGGGGCCGGGCGGGCGCGGGATGCGAACTCCGTCAGCCTCGAGGCGCTCGCATGTCCCGTAGATGTCCGGGACACCGAGAGCGATGTGCCCCCACGCGTCGCCCTGGGCGTAGTCTTCTTCTTGGTCCCAGTTGTGGGTGAGTTCTAGGACCGTGTGGTCTTCCTCGGGGCCGTAGCCCACAAACGCAAGCGTGAAGCGGCCGCCCGGGAAGTCCTTGCGTCGGAGCACCTGCATGCCCAAGGCACCGGTGTAAAAGGCCAGCGAGCGTTCAAGGTCGCGGACACGGATCATCGTGTGAAGCATGCGAAAGGTGTCTGGACGGGCTGCTGTCAACGGTTTTCCCCCTTCTGTGGATCCGGCTGGGGATCAAGCGTAGCAAGGATTGCCCGGGCTGCACGCTGGCTGGGTGGCAGGTCGCCATTCCGGAGATCCTCGATGGCAGCTGACGTGATTTCGATTTGCCGCGCCCGCGCCTTTGGGTTTTGCAGGAGCGAGTCAACCGCGCGCGCCAGTCGATCCGGGCGGCAGGACCGCTGGAGAAACTCCGGGATCGCCTCGACATCCCGCATCACATTGATGAGATTCGCGTACTTGATGGTCGCCATCCGCTGGACAATCTCCCAGGTGACAGGAGCCATTCGGTAGGCGACCACCATGGCCGTCTGACAACGCGCGAGTTCGAGGGTCACGCTTCCTGACGCTGCCAAGGCGACATCGGCAGCCGCATACCAACGCCGCTTGTCGGAGTCCCCGTCGACAAGGATGGCGGGCAAGCCGGAAAACTCGGATTCGATTTGTCGCTTCCGCCCCGGAGCCACGCCGACAACAATCCGAAGATCATGTCGGCGCTGCAGGAGGATTCGAACGCAGCTTGCGAAACGTGGCGCCAGCCGTTGCACCTCCCCTGCCCGACTTCCCGGTAGGACCAGAAGAACCGGTGCGTCAGCGCTGATCCCCCACCCTTGGCGAAAGTCGGGAGACAGGGTGGGAATGGGCGTTTCCACGACCGGGTGTCCGACAAACGTTGCCGGCAGCCCTTCTTGTTCGAAGTAGGGAGGTTCGAAGGGGAACAAGGTCAGCATTCGATCTAGGAAGCGGGCAACCTTCCGAGCTCGTCCGGGTTTCCACGCCCATACCGTCGGAGCGACGTAGTGGATGAGGGGAATCCCTGCCCCACGAAGCCGCGCACCCAACCGGAAGTTGAAGCCGGGTGCATCGATGGTCACCACGGCATCGGGTCGAAGCGCACGTACCTGTGCTTCCACGCTGCGCAGCCGGCGGAGAACACGTGGCACACGCGGCAGGACTTCCGCAATTCCCACTAGGGCGATTTCATCGGCCGGAAACAACGGCGACAAGCCGGCAGCCTCCATCTTGGGTCCACCGACCCCGTTTAGACGAAGCGCTCCTGCCGTCTCTGCCGTCAGGGCTTGAATCAGGCGTGCTCCGAGCTCGTCTCCCGAAGCCTCACCGGCAACCAGATATACGTGCGGCACCGGATCAGTCGTCGACGCGGCAGCCGAGCAGGAAAAGGCCGTGCGCGTCGGCGCGCCGGATGACTTCTTTCCGGCGGATGACAAGGACAGAACCGGCCTCCACGGCGATTCCGGCAAGTCCGGCCGCCGCGACGTCAGCCACGGTGTCAGGACCAATTGTCGGTAGGTCGACGCGCCGCTCCTGACCTGGTTTGGCGACTTTCACGAGCACTCCACCGCTTCCAGCCCGCCGTTGCAGCCCGGCCCGGCGAACCATGGCAGCTGTCCCTTCGGAAGCCTCAACCGCCAGCACATGACCACCCTGGACCACGGCGGCCTGGCCGACGTCGACCGCTCCCAGAGCACGCGCAACGGCGGTTCCCCGGGCGATGTCAATGTTGTCCTGTTCGTCCGGCTTGCTCGTGGACCAGAGGCCGATCGGGGCCAAGAGTTCGTTCACGAGACTGTCGGCCCCGACGATCCGAAATCCCTCACGCTCAAATTCGTCGACGATGGCGCGCAGCAGCCCGTCGTCGCCCAGCGCGAACCGGGCTGCCCGGGCAAGTACGCGCAACGCACGGGCATCCGGGCGGAGTTCAGCCAGCGACGGGCGCCGCACGTGTCCTGCCAGCACCACGGTCTCGACGGCGGCGTCGCGAAGGATTCCGAGCAGTTCTTCGGATGCCCCGAGACGGACCCAGGCGTCGGGTTCGAACCCGCTCGCAGATTGATCTGCCTGCCCTGCCAATGCCAGCAGGAAATACGGTCGGCCGCCTGAACGGCAGGCCTCGGCGACCAGCCCCGGCAACAACCCTCCGCCGGCAACGATCCCAACCGGAGACCGAGCGTCTTCAGCGCCGGCGTCGGACACGGATGTCAGAGGCGGCCGTCTCGGGGCAGGCACATACCGCGCCTGGCGAGTTCCGGCACGTGTTCGATCTCACCGCAGAAGCGCACAATCTCGGCAACTCTTTCAGATCCGTCGAGTTCGATCTGAAGATTCGCAACCTGCAGACGGAACAACTCGTCGCCGGAGAACAGAAACCCGTACGCCTTTCGCAAGTCGTCAATCTCGTTTTTGCTGAAACCTGCCCGTTGCAGTCCGATGATGTTGAGCCCCCGCAACCACGCCCGGTTGCCGGTCGCCAGCACATAGGGGATCACGTGTTTTTCGACGGCGGAGCAACCGCCGATGAAGGCGTACGCTCCGATGCGCACAAACTGGTGCACACCAGTCAGTGCGCCGATCTGGGCGAAGTCACCGATGACCGCGTGACCACCGACCTGGGCACCGTTTGCCAAGACCACGTAGTTGCCGATCGAACAGTCATGGGCGACGTGAGTGCCAACCATGAAAAGCACGTTGCTGCCAATCCGCGTTACCCCTCCGCCCCGGGGGGTGCCGGTATGGAGGGTGACGTGTTCGCGCATCACATTGTTGGAACCAATCTCAATCCGCATCACATCCTCCACCGGAGGTCTCACCTGCGCGGGACAGCCGATGGCAACGAAGGGATAGATCAGATTGTTGGTGCCCAGAGTCGCGTTGCCATCGATCGCGACGTGCGAGATGAGGCGGGTACCGGACCCGATCCGCACCCCTGGACCGATGGTGCAATACGGCCCGATGTCCACTCCGTCAGCTATCTCTGCCTGCGAGTCCACCACCGCAGTGGGGTGCCAGCGCTTCATCCGTCTTCGGTCCACTGGTCACGGTGCCGGATCATTGCGGTGAGGACCGCTTCCGCCGCGCGTTCCCCGTCGACTTCCGCCGTAGCCCCGACGCGCCAGACATTCTCACGGATTCGCTGCTTCTCCACGCGAATCCAAAGCTGATCGCCCGGTACCACGGGGCGACGAAACCGGACGTTGTCAAGCCCCATCAGGTAGACGATGTGATCCTGTCCCTCTTTGCCGATCGAGCGAACGGCGAAGACGCCGGCCGCCTGTGCCATGGCCTCAACGACCAATACGCCCGGCATCACGGGATGCTCGGGGAAATGCCCTTGGAAGAAGCCCTCATTGATCGTCACGTTTTTCAGCATCACCGCGTGCTCGTATGCGACATATTCGGTGATCCGATCGATGAGCAGAAACGGATAGCGGTGCGGAATCGCCTCCAAGATGGCTGAAAGGTTGGCGCTCGCTTCTTGTTCGCCCGGCTTCCTCATGATCCGGCCCCCCCACCTGTCTGCCTCCGACGCGTTGCCAAGCGCTCAAGAGCGATCGTCTGACGAAGATAGCGGGCTAGCGGGACTGCGGGCATCCCGGCAACCTTGGCGTCGTTATCAAGATCGCGCGTGACCCCGGCCTTGGCGCCGATCTGGCACCTGTGCCCAACGGTGATGTGGTCGGAAATCCCGACCTGGCCGCCCGCGGCGCTAAACGCGCCGATGGAACTGCTGCCGCCGATACCGCATTGACCGGCAAGTACGACGTGCGGCCCCACCTGGACGTTGTGGCCGACGTGGACGAGATTGTCGAGAAAGGCGCCTTCGCCGATCACCGTGTCTCCGAGAGCTCCGCGATCGATACAGGTGTTCGCCCCGATATCGGCCCTGTCTTCAATACAGACCCGGCCAAGCTGAGGTACTCGTTCGTATCCCTCATCCGTACTGGCGAGTTCGAGCCCGAAACCATCCTGACCAATTCGAGCACCTGCGTGTATTCGGACGTCAGCGCCAATCACCGCACACACGATCGTTACATTGGCGTCGACCCGCGTACGCGGTCCCAGCACAACTCCTGGACCGATCGTCGTATTGGCTCCTACCCACACTCCAGCGCCGATTTCAGCGTTCGCTCCGATCACTGTCCCGGCCTCAATGCGGCAGTCCTGACCCAACGATGCATCAGGATCAATAACCGCCCGTTCGCTCACGCCGGGCTGCAGCGGCGGCGGCGGAAACAACACCGCGGCCATACGAGCAAACGCCAGGCGGGGATTAGCCGCCGTCAAGCAGGCAATTCCACGGGGTATTTCCACCGCCAATGCTGGGGTCGTCACACAAGCGCCCGCATCAATCGAGAGCCGCCGAACTGCTGATTTGGAAACGCAATAGCTCAAGGCGTCAGCGGCAGCGCCCGTGCCGTGCGAAACTGTGGCGATCAGTCGGTTACCATCGTCTGGGCGCACCAACTGGGCCCCTCCCACTTCCGCGAGTACTGCGAGCGAGAGCGGCCCTCTGGATGAGAAAAAGCGTGAGTCCGGCATCGTCGATCAACCGTCCTCGCCCTCGACCTCCTGCGTAGATCCGGCCTCAGGAATCTCGAGTTGTGGGACCCGCTCGTTGAGTCGTTCGACTACTTCATCCGAGATGTTGATCTGTTCCGCGGCGATCACGAGTTGGGAGGCATCGAACACCAGCGCGAAATTCCGTTCCAGTGCGATCTCTGCAACGATCCGTACCGTTTCCTCCTGAACCTGCTGCTGACTTTGGGCCATGATCTCCTGAAGTTCCTGGCTGCGCTCGTTCACCCGCTTCTGCAAGCCCTCCACCTCACTGCGAAAACTGGCTTCCTCGACCGCATATTCTTGCGGAGACAACACCCCGCGTTTTTGCGAGAGCTCCTCTTGCTGTTGGCGCAAACGTTCCTCGGCGGCCGTGATTTCCTCTCGATAGAGCTGCTCACGGGCATTGACCTCTTCCCGCACCCCGTTCAGCGCGGTGGAAAGGCGGAAGATGCGATTGATGTCAATAAGGCCGATCGCAAAGTCTTCGGGCACGGCAATGGTGGGCGGCGGGGAGGCCTCGTCTTCCTGGGCTTGCGCCGCGATGGCGTGCGCGACCAACACGGCAGCGGCCAGAGCCCGTAGGCAGGGATGTAGCATGGGGAATCCTTCAGGGAAAATTGCAGGTACGAGGTCAGAACGTGCTGCCGAGACTGAAGAGGATTGTTTCAGTCCGATCGTAAGATTCTTTGGCCAGCGCAGTCGTCCAGTCGATCCGGACCGGTCCTACCGGAGAACTCCACGACAGGCCCACTCCAGCAGATGCCCGCGCCGAACCGGAATCCACCACGGTTCCCCCGTTGGTGACGACCGTTGCACGATCAATCCCCGTCAAGGTTCCTACGATACCGAATATGCGTCCGTGCATTCCGAGTTCCCGCGGCAGGCCGAGGTCGACTTTCAGTTCGGCCGTCGCTGTCGCAAACATGTTTCCGCCCAGGCCGCTGGAGCGCCCGGTTCCTAGGTAGCGTGGGCCGATACCGGCGTACTCGAACCCCCGGAATGTTCGGTCGCCCAGCAGAAATCGATCGTAGATGCTGACGTCCTGGCCGATCCCCTCGATGAATCCGGCGCTCACCAGCAATCCCAAGACCCACTCGTCCCACAGGACATCGGTGTAGTAGCCGCCGTTCAGGGTCACTCGGGCGTGTCGATCGTCGCCACCAAGGCCGGCCAGGGTTGTCGAGAGACCAACGTTGTATCCCTTTGAGGGAAGCAGTGCGCTGTCGCGGCGATCGTACGTCCACGAGGAAGTGACGGCGGAAATCACCCTGCGGCCGAGATCGACCTGGACTTCCTCCCGACCGGTCACCCGTACCCAGGTGAGCCCGTACGTCAGCCGCTGACGGAGATATTCCCCGAGGCTGAAGCCAAATCCGATGCGGGCTCCCTGCTCATCCGATTCGTACGCGGTTCCGATTCGATCGGTATTGGACGAGAACACGCTCGTACTGAGGGACAGGTCCCGTTGGCGGAAATATGGCTGGGAGTAGGCCAGGCTGTAGTGCCCACCGGTTCGTGCATTTTCCAGGGCAACCGTGAGACTGCTGCCGGTGCCTAGCAGGTTGCGCTCACGGAGCGAGATGCTTCCGATCGCACCGCGACTGGTTGAATATCCCAGACCGAAGCTGATCTCTCCGGTCGAGCGTTCCTCCACCGTGAGCTCGATGTCGCGCTGGTCGGCCGCACGCCCCAGAACCTCCTGAAACTGCACGTCAGAGAAAAACCCCAGGTTTCCTACCAAGGTTCGCGAGCGGGCAAGCAAGCCCCGGTTGAGAGGGTCTCCTTCGGACAAGCGGAGGTACCGACGAACAACGTGGTCATGCGTGCGGACATTTCCCTTGATCTCGATGCGGTCGACGTACAACCGCTCCCCCTCAACCAGGTGGTAATGCAGCGCGACCGTTTTGGCGTCGTCATCAACGTCGGGTTCGACGTCCACCTGAACGAACGGGAATCCTGCTGTCACCACAGCATCCGAGAGGATTCCAATGGTGTCCTGAATTGCGGTCCTGTTGTACTCGTCTCCGGTCTCTGTTTCGATGAGTTCCAGAAGCGAATCGACATCCACCTCGGGAAGTGCTGATGTCGCAGTCACGTCGCTGAAGGTGTAGCGGTCGCCTTCCTCCACAGCAATCGTGATCAGGAACGCTTCCCCATCAGGCAGCAGTTCGGCCGACGAAGACAAGATCTTGAAACGGAGATAACCTCGGTCGAAGTAGTGTCGGCGTAGCAACTCTTCGTCAAAGGCCAGCTGGTCGGGATCGTAGCGGTCGCTCGATGATAGAAACCGCCACCACCGGCTTTCCCGTGTGCGCATCACATCGCGCAAGTCACCATCGCTGAAACGGCGGTTCCCGACGAAATTGATGCTCTCGATGCCGGTGAGCGGCCCTTCATCGATCTCAAAGATGACGTTTACCCGGTTTTGATCCAGCAAGATCACCTTCGGTACCACCGCGGCTCCGTACCGCCCGCTGCGGCGATAGACGGTCAGGAGGCGTTCCTGATCGGTGCGGACCCGGCTTCGGGTGAAGACCATGCGCTGCCGGAGGTTGATCTCGCCGACCAGATCCTCGTCGTCGATCCTCTGGTTGCCCTCGAACACGACCTGGTTGACGATTGGATTCTCCACTACACGGACAATCAATGTCGTGCCGTCGCGGACAAAGGTCACGTCGGCAAATAGTCCCGTCTGGAACAGGGACTTGAGTGCGGTGTCGAGCAGCAGCGGGTCGAACGGGCTGCCGGGTTCGATCTGCTGGCCGGCGCGAACGGTCAAATTCGACAAGATTGTGGAGTCTTCGATGCGCTGGTTGCCTTCGACCCGAACCTCAGTGATGGTGTTGTCTTGGGCCTCTCCGGTTCCTGGGCTCCCTGAGACCAGCACCGCTCCAACGACGAGCATGAGCCCAAGGGTTCTCACAGTTCGACTTCCCGTCATTGAAACAACCCGCTAACAAAATTCACCACACTCGGCCGACTGAGGTCATTCGCCAGAACGAAGAGCATGAGCCCTCCGACTGTCACCAGGCCGGTCATTTGGAACCAGTACATGAAGCGTTCGCTGAGCCTCCGACCGCTTGCGAGTTCGGCCACCGCTACGACGATCTGGCCACCATCCAACATCGGAATCGGGAACAGGTTGATGATTCCCAGGTTGACCGAAAGAAACGCGATAAAGCCGAACAGCGGGAGCAGGCCCTGTTCGGCAAAGTCTCCGGATACCTGTGCGATCATCACCGGACCACCCAGCTCATCGGTACTGCGGCGGCCGGTAAGTATTTCGCCGAATGCTTCCAGCACAGAACTCGTCAGGTACCACGTCTCTCCGAAGGCGTCCCTGGCGGCCTCAAAGACGCTCGCCGGTTCGCGCTCGGGCAGCGCAATGGCCACCCCCACCCGGCCAACCTGATGCACCGTGCCGAGTGGATCCGTCCAGTCGACCATGACCGGGGTCACGTCAAGCTCGGTCACGCGACCGTCCCGCTCGATGACAAACGTCAACGGGGTCCCGGGATACGGGCTTACCGCGTCCCGGATTTCCTGGGCACGCGTCACGATCTGTCCGTCGATGGACAGGATGCGATCCCCTGGAAGGATGCCCGCGCTCGCGGCCGCGCTGTCCGGAAGCACCTGTTCCACGGTAGTCGAGGTGCCGGCCTTTCCGAAGGCAAGGAAAAGCGCGAAAAAGACCACGACAGCAAAGAGGAAATTCGCTCCGGGCCCGGCTGCAAGAATCGCGATTCGGCGGATCGGGGCGTGCGCCTGTAGGCTCTCGTCCGGCTCTGGTTCCGCTTCGCTGCCGCCTTCTCCCTGTTCCGGCGGATTCGGAAAACGCACATATCCGCCGAGCGGAATGAGGCTAAACCGCCACCGTGTGCCCGCACGATCGGTCACACCGAACAGCTCGCGCCCGAAACCGATCGAAAACACCTCCACCTTCGCGCCATTCCAGCGAGCAATCAGGTAATGCCCGAGCTCGTGGACGAATACCACGACGCACAGGACCAGCAGGAACCAAAGCAAGGACGAAATCACGAACGCTACGAATCCTAGTGCACACTGGTCAGTGCGCGGGCGGACGCACGGGCCTGTGCGTCGACCGCGACGACGGCAGTGAAGTCATCAATGGGAGTATCCGGGAGCGTCGCCAAGACCTCCTCGGACACGGCGGTAATTCTCGGGAACGGCAGCGTGCCGTGGAGAAATGCGGCTACAGCTTCCTCGTTGGCAGCATTCAAGATCGTAGGAGCCGACCCCCCTTGTTGCAAGGCTTCGCGCGCGATTCGAAGGGCTGGAAAGCGCTCTGGATCCGGCTTCCGGAAGGTGAGGCAGCCTTGATCCGCCAAGTCAAGGCGAGGAAGTTCCAGCTCCATCCGATCCGGCCAGGCAAGTGCGCAAGCGATGGGTACGCGCATGTCCGGAATGCCGAGAACGGCACACAAGGTCCCGTCGACGTACTCAACCAGTCCATGGACGAGTGATTGGGGATGGATAAGAACGTCAAGCTGGTCGGGTCGGACCGGAAACAGGTGCGCGGCTTCAATCAGCTCCAGCCCCTTGTTCATCATGGTGGCTGAATCCACCGAAATCTTTGCACCCATATTCCACACGGGATGGGCAACCGCGTCCTCGGGCGTGACCGACGAAAGACTGTCCGGGCTGCGATCGAGGAACGGGCCACCGGATGCCGTCAGGACCACCGCACGCACGCGTTCCGGCCGCTCCGAATCGAACACCTGGAAAATTGCGCTGTGCTCTGAATCCACCGGAATGATGCTGCCGCCTGACCGGGCGGCCACTCGCTTGAGGAGCGCCCCGGCACAAACCATGCTTTCCTTGTTGGCGAGGGCCACGGTAGCCCCTCGCTCCAAGGCCTTTGCAGTCGGCGTGAGCCCCGCTGCCCCGCCGATCGCCGCCATGACCCATTCCGCCGGTCGCGCACCAGCTTCGATCACAGCGTCTGCCCCGGCACCCACTTCGATCCCGGTACCCGCCAGTGCTTCCTCCAGGACCTTGGCCTGGCCCGTGTCCGCGATGGCTGCATACCTCGCGTTCAGCAGGCGGGCCTGCTCCGCCAGCTTGATGGCATTGGATCCCGCGGCCAGTGCCGCGACGTCCCATCGTCCGGGGTGCTCAAGAAGCAGGCTGATGGTGCTTTGCCCCACCGAGCCGGTGGAACCGAGAACCGTGACCGTCTTCCCCGGCTGTATCACCTCAGGTTCCTTTGACGACCAGCTTCCAAATCGCCACGAGCGTGACGCCGAACAAGAATCCGTCAACCCGATCGAGGACCCCGCCATGACCGGGTATCAGCCGGCCGGTATCCTTGCACCCATGCGCGCGTTTCACCGCGCTCATGACCAAATCACCCACGATCGTGGCCATCCCAACGCTGACGGCACTGATAACCGCTGTTTCCGCAGGGAATCCTAGCATTATCCCGACAAGACCGCCTGCGACACCCGCTGCGAAGATGCCGCCAAACAGTCCGCTCCAGGTCTTGCCCGGGCTGATCGTCGGTGCCAGACGTCGACCCCGAAGCACGCGTCCGCACAGATAGGCAAATGTGTCGGTGGTCCATACAACGAGCAAGCACCACAGCAGCAGGTTGCGCCCTTCGTCGCCGTCACCGCGAAGCTCCCAAACCAAGGTCAGCGGAAACGCAAGTATCGGGACACCGAGTAAGCCGTTAGACCAAGTGCGGTCGGGCCAGCGGATGCAGATCCTCGCTACGGCAGCTCCGACAAATGCGGCTGCCACGGCCCCGACGGGTCCGGCGGCGTAATACGCTGCCCCCCCGATGGCAGTTGCGCTCAACGGCGGCCCATACGCCTCGAGTCCGCGGCAGCCCAGCATTCGGAACCATTCGTGGCCGATCTGCCAGCCTGCAGCGACCAGCAAAATTGCGAGCGGCCAATTCCCGGTCCATGCGGGGATCAGTACCAAGGGCACCATTACTGCCGCCGACGCAGTTCGAACGGCAAGCTCCCGCGTCGCTACTCTACGCATCGATTCCGCCGAACCGGCGGCGGCGGCAGTTGTATGCCGCGATCGCGTCCTGAAAGTCCTGTCTGGTGAAGTCCGGCCATAGTACTGAAGTGAAATACAGTTCCGAGTATGCGATCTGCCATAGCAGGAAGTTCGAGATTCGGTGCTCGCCACCGGTTCGGATGACCAGGTCAGGATCCGGTACGCCTGCCGTCATCAAGCGCTGGCTGAGGGCCGTTTCGTCCACCTGCGAAGCGTCAATACGCCCTGCCACTGCGTCCTCCAGCAGCTGCCGAAACGTCCACGCGAGCTCACTGCGGCCACTGTAGTTCAGTCCGACAATCACTCGCAAACCTTTGTTTGCAGACGTCCTATCCTCCATCATCGCCATTCCTTCCGCGACTTCTGGCGGAAGTTTGGCCCGGTCACCGATAAACGTTACGCGCACGTTCTGCTCTGCCAGCGCGTCCATCTCCGTGTGCACATGCCGAACCATGAGTGACATGAGGACCTCGATCTCACGACGAGGCCGTTTCCAATTCTCGGTCGAGAACGCGTAGAGCGTGAGGTACCTCACCTCACAGGCAATTGCTCCGGCGATCGTTTCACGAACTGCATCCGCGCCCTTGCGGTGCCCATCAACACGGGCCAGCCCGCGCTGGACCGCCCAACGGCCGTTGCCGTCCATGATCACGGCAACGTGCGACGGTTGCTCCCTCGACTGGTCAGCCCGCGCGCTCTCCGAAAACCGAGGGCTGATCGTACACCTCACACCTGAAGAATTTCCTGACGCTTGACTGCTACCAGCTGGTCAATCTGTCCAACGAAATCGTCCGTGAGCTTTTGTACCTCTTCGCCTTCCCGGCGGTGCTCATCCTCCGAAAGTTCCCCCTCCCGCTGTGCGCTCCGAAGACTGTGCATCACGTGCTGACGGACATTTCGAACGGCTATGCGCGCCTGTTCGGCGTACCGGTCGGCGGTTCTGGCGAACTCCTTGCGCCGGTCTTCCGTCAGTTCCGGCAACGGAACGCGGAGTAACGTCCCTTCCGTGATCGGATTAAGCCCAAGATCTGATTCACGAATTGCCCGTTCAGCCGACTTCACGTTTCCTTGATCCCATACCTGGACGGTCAGCAAACGTGCTTCCGGCGCGCCGACGGTCGCCAGCTCCGAAAGCCGCATCGTCTGTCCGTAGGCCTCGACCTGAATGGGCTCCAACAGACTCGTGTGCGCCCGGCCAGAGCGGAGTCCGGAAAACTCTTCCTTGAGAACGCGAATGGCGCCTTCCATGCGACGTCTGGCATCGGCGAGATTCGAGTCGGTCATCGGATTCAGCCTTCCTCAGCTTCCATCATACCGAATGCCCTCTCGCCGACACGGCGGTCATGCAGCACCAAGTGGCGGGGCTTGTCACTGACCATGGTAAACGTTCCTTGGCCCTGCACGGCGTCAACGAGCGCGTTCGTGCCTTCAAGCGAAAATACGAGAATCGGTATCTCCGCATCTCTGGCGATCGACAGGGCAGCTGAATCCATGACCTGCAGATTCTTGGCCAGCGCATGCTGGTAGGAAATCCAAAGAAAGCGTTTGGCGTTCGGGTTGCGATGCGGGTCGGAATCGTAAACCCCGTCCACTTGTGTGCCCTTGAAGATCGCGTCGCACTGCAGTTCCGCGGCACGCACAGCAGCCGCGGTATCGGTGGTAAAAAGCGGAGATCCGGTTCCTGCGGCGCACACCAAAACCTCTGACTGCTCAAGGTAGGCGTGCGCTTGCCAGCGAACAAATGGCTCACAAATTTCCGGCATTGATATCGCCGACATCACATGGGATTTGATGTTTTGCGCGCGCAGGGCACTGTGCAGCGCCAGTCCGTTAATGACGGTAGCCAACATCCCCATCTCGTCTGCCGTAGGACGATCGAGGTATCTCAGCTTGCTTTCGGTGCCGCGAAAAATATTGCCCGCCCCGATCACGATGCAGACCTGGATTCCGAGGCGATAGACAGATCGGATCTCTCTGGCGATGTGGCTGACCTTCTCGCCGTCGATCCCGTGCCCTTGCGCGCCGGCAAACGCTTCGCCGGACAGCTTGACTAGGACGCGACGGTAAAAGGGCCCGGGCGGCAACGCCAGGCCCCCCGTCTTTTTCCCGTCACGCGTACCCATCAGTCAGTTTCCTGTTTCGCGAACGGCGTCCGCGGATGCGCTTAGCTCCTTAACGTGCCTGCCACTTCCGCCGCCAAGTTCGACACGCGTTTTTCCACCCCCTCGCCCAGCACGAGACAGGCAAGGCCGGACAAGTGCGCCGCCACACCAGCGCTCTCGGCAACCGATGCAAGCACATCGGCAACCTTAGACTTGTTGTCGATCACCCATATCTGCTCCGTCAGCACCACCTCGCCATAGAACTTGCGCATACGGCCTTCAACCATCTTTTCGATGATGTTGTCTGGTCGGCCGCTTTCTCTGGCCTGTTCAATGAGCACGGCCCGTTCGCGCTCGACGGCGGCCGGATCCAGGTCATCGCGGCGAAGCGCCTGCGGTCTTGCCGCGGCCACATGCATCGCAAGCTGTTTCGCAAGATCCTCGAAACCCTCGGCGGCTCCGTCCGTTTCGACCGCCACGAGCGTCCCGATGCGTCCCAGGCCCGCCGCAACGGCCCCGTGCACATAGCTACCGATCAAGCCGCGTTCCACCGTCACCGACTCCGTACGGCGGACCACGATATTCTCGCCCGTCTTGGCGCTCACCTCGATTGCGCGCTCCGCCACCGTGGCGCCACCGGACAGCGTCGACGCAGTTAGCGCTTCCAGGTCGCCTCCGGCGTCCAAGCCTGCGTCCGCCACCTCGCGCACGAACGCCTGGAATTCGGTGTTCCGGGCCACGAAGTCGGTTTCGGCGTTAACCTCCACCAGCGCCGCGCGCCGGCCATCCACCGAGAGACCCACCAGTCCTTCAGACGCCGCGCGCCCCGCCTTCTTCTCGGCGCCGGCAATGCCCTTGGCGCGCAGCCAGTCCTGCGCTGCTTCGAGGTCACCGCCCGTCTCGGAAAGCGCGCGCTTGCAGTCCATCATTCCCGAGCCTGTCTGCTCGCGCAGCTGCTTGACCAGTGCGGCAGAAATCTTCGTCATGGGGTTGTCTCCACATCCGTTTCCGATGCGGTTGGATCGGACGGCGCGGGTTCCGACGGTGCGGCTTCGCCTTCGCCATCGTTGGCGCTACCGCCGCTGCTGTCGCTGGCGGCCGCGGCTGGCTCGGCGGCATCGTCAGCCGGCCCGGATGCATCTTCGGCCGGCTCCTCTTCGGCAGCAGCGCTCTCGCCGCTCGTCTCGTCGATTACCTCGAGGGATGCGTCTCCGACGCCACCTTCCTCCGATGCCCCGACGTCCACTCCGGCCAGTTTCTGTTCTTCTTCCAGCCCGCCCAGCACGGCGTTGGCGGCCAGCTCGCAGTACAAGATCACGGCACGGGTCGCGTCATCATTGCCCGGGATCGGGTAATCGATTCCGACCGGATCGGAGTTCGTGTCCAGAATCGCCACAACCGGAATGCCGAGCGATTTTGCTTCGGCCACCGCTATGCGTTCGTGGTTGGTATCGACGACCACCATCGCGTCCGGCAAGCCACCCATTTCGCGGATTCCGCCCAGAGACCGGAGAAGCTTCACACGCTGACGCTGCAGGTTCAGGACCTCCTTCTTTGGCAGGTTGCCTTCATCTTCCTCCAGTCGCTGTTCCATCTGCTTCAAGCGGTCGATGGACTTCGAGATGGTCTTCCAGTTGGTCAGCATGCCGCCAAGCCAGCGCTGGTTGACGTAGTGTTGACCGCAGCGTCTGGCATGTTCCTCGACCGGGTTCTGCGCCTGCCGCTTGGTGCCGACGAACAACACGCGGCCCCCCCCGGCTGCGATTTCTCGTAAGAATGCCAGGGCGGCATACAGCATTGGTACCGTCTGCTGCAGATCAATAATGTGAATGCCGTCACGCTCGCTGTGGATGTACGGCGCCATGCGCGGGTTCCACCGGCGAACCATGTGGCCGAAATGCACTCCAGCTTCCAGGAGCTGGCGCATGGTGAAATGGGGAATGGACAATTGAGAACTCCTTTATCCGGTTGAACCACCACGGGAGAAACCGAAACTTCGGCACCGGAAGGCCGGGCATGGAAAACACCGGGCCGTTCCCGTGTGAGTACTGGCCTTCCTCTAGGCCGAATGCGTCAGATTTGCAAGCTTGATGAGGCTGAGACTCTTCGAGACCTCAACGTTTTGGCCGCCGTCGGAGCGATCAGATGTTCGTGGAGGCGATGCCGGGGCGCTTCCGTACCCTTCGGACCGCTTCCTGCCAGAGGGTCAGGTGCGGGGCACAATCGGCATCGGACGGGGTGAAGCAACGTTCTTCTTTCCAGAGCCTGCCGACGGCATTCGTGTCGTCATAGGTTCCCGCACCAAGTCCCGCCAGAAATGCCGCTCCGAGCGCGGTGGTCTCGGTTACGGCAGGCCGTTCCACTGGCACGCCAAGCACGTCTGAAAGAAACTGCATGAGCCAATCGTTCTTCGCCATGGCTCCATCGACGCGAAGCCGACCATACTGCCCGAGGCCGCCGGCCGCCTCGAGGAGATCATGCGTCTGATAGGCGACTGCTTCTAGGCCCGCTCGCACGATGTGGGCCGGCGTCGTGTCACGTGACAATCCAAAGATCCCGCCGCGTGCCTCCGGGTCCCAATGCGGTGCTCCCAGACCGGTAAACGCGGGCACGAGAACCACTCCTCCCGAGTCCTTCACGGTTGCCGCCAGTCCCGATGAGCGGACGGGATCGGCAACCAGCCTCAGGGTCTCGCTCAACCACTGAATGGTACTTCCGGCATTGAAGATCGTGCCTTCGATGGCATAGCTGGTCTCACCGGCCAACCGGGAGCCAACCGTTCCCAGCAAACCGTTCGCAGGTTTCGGCTTGCTGCCGCCGACGTTGATCAGCAGGAATGCCCCGGTTCCGTATGTGCACTTGGCCATGCCTGGCTTGAAGCATGTCTGCCCGACCGCCGCCGCTTGCTGATCACCGGCGATTCCCCGGATCGGTATTTCGGCCCCAAGAAGGTCAGCAGAAATTGTCCCATAGTCGGACACGCTGTCCCGTACTTCCGGCAAGATCACACGCGGCACCCGGAACAATTCCAGCAAGTCAAGATCCCATTGCTGGGTGGCAATGTTGAACAGCATGGTCCGAGAGGCGTTCGTGGCGTCGGTGGCGTGCACGCGCCCACCGGTCAACCGCCACAGTAAGAAGCTGTCGATCGTTCCGAAGGCCAGCTTCCCGGTGGCGGCCGCCGCGTCAGCGTCCTCGACGTGCTCGAGCAGCCACTGCAGTTTGGTCGCTGAAAAATAGGAATCAGGGACCAGGCCGGTCGCCTCCACGATCGCGGATGCCAGTCCCTGTCGTCGCAGTTCGGAGCAGCGCCCGGCCCCGCGGCGATCCTGCCAGACGATCGCGTTGTAGACCGGCCGGCCACTGCTGCGCTCCCAGACCACCGTTGTCTCGCGTTGATTTGCGATGCCGGCAGCTGTGATCTCCAGCCCACGGTCCTGGGCGACGCCAACCGCCTCCCGGCACGTCTCCAGCGTGGTTCGCCAGATTTCCTCCGGGTCCTGTTCCACCCAACCGTCCGGCCCGTATCGAGACGCAAGCTCTTTCTGGGAAACGACCAGCGGGACCGCGTCAAGAGTAAACACGATGGCCCGGCTGCTGCTGGTGCCCTGATCTATGGCGAGGAGTGCAGGCTGGCGCATCGCGGGGACAATTCCTTTGCACGCGTGGCTTGAGCCGGGAATCTACCGTCCAGCAGGATGGACGGAGCGATCGGGGGACCCATTCCGTCAGCAGCTGTCCGAAGCTGGTTTTGACCGCGGAAGACAGCCGTGGCAGTGCCGAGAAGGCACTTGGCCTTCGATGGTCGAATTCGGTCCATATGAACCAATAGGTCGCCCCCTCGCATCCCGGGAACCGACCTTCCCTGGGGGACTGCAGTCACTGAACCCGTCTCGGGCGAAACCTGTGTTCGGGATGGTCGGCAACATGGGCCATCGACAGGATGCAAAGTGATCTTGGACGGTCAGCGTTCCGGGACAACGTCAGCTAGGACGACAGATGTCAGTGGTCCTGCCAACCGATACAATCGGTCACGTCCGAGCCACAACATCAGAGGTGTCCGGTGGTCAACGTTTCAAGACTCATCGCGTTACTCGCGATTCCCGTACTGTTTCCCGGCGCCGCTGCGGCCCAAACCGTCGACGAGGTGTTGACTGCCCGCTTTGACGGCAGGTTCCTCGAGGCGGCTGACCTCGCCGAGGGCCTTGGCACCTCCGAGGGATATGCCTTGGGCGCGCAAGCTTTGGCCATTTACGGGCATCATCTCGCCCCGACCCGGGAAGAAGCGCAGTCGACGCTGCTAAGGGCCATCGATCTTGCGGAAAAGGCGGTTGAGCTTGACGACTCCAACCCGCTTGCCCACCAGGAATTGGCCCACGCCATGGGCCGTTACGCCGAAACCCTGCCTACCACCGAGGCATTGAGCGGCGGCTATGCGGAAAAGACGATCGCCTCCATGCGGCGGGGCCTCGAGCTCGATCCGGACTTCCTATACGGGCACTTGGCCGTGGCCGGCTGGCATGCCCGGATCATCAACGCGGCCGGGTTCTTGGGCGCGTTGATCTACGGCGCCAGCGAAGATGAGGCCATCGCCCACTACCAGCGGGCCACGGAACTTGGTCCCGACAATGTCATCGTGATGGCCGGTCACGCTATCGGCCTGCTGATGCTAGACGATGATGACTACCGCGGTCAGGTTGAAGAACTGCTCGCGCGCATCGAGGCTGCGCCGAAGGAAGACGCGTACGAGCGACTGATGCACGAGGAAGTCCTGAAGCATCTCGAGGCCATCGACGGAAGCTGAGCGCGGCATCGGCAAGTCCTCACGCAGAGCCGGGGGTCGGCCTGCGGGGCGTCGACGGACAGCGCCAACACATGATCGCGGAACTCTTCGCAATCAGTGCTGAATAGGCCAGGCTGCAGCCTCGTTTCCGCTCACGCTGCTTCTTTGCGCTTCTGCCGCGTGTACGGCGGGGGCTTGAAGTAACGAGGGTACTCGCCGATCGACGCCATATCGACCTCGACCAGTGCTGGGCCGCGCACTGCCAGTGCTGCTTGCATGGCCGTCGTTAGTTCATCGGACGTTTCGACGCGCGCATAGTGAAGCCCGGCAAGTTCAGCCAGCTTCCCGAAGTCGGGGGCGAGCAGGTTATCGAAATAGTGCCGTCCGCCGTACAGCGCGTCCTGAATGTGGCGAATGACCCCATACCCGTTGTCGTTCATGACAACGAAGACGACATCCGATTGTTCCTGCACCGCGGTCCACACCTCCGCCAGACTGAGGCAAAAACCGCCGTCGCCGCACATGGAGACGACCTTGCGACCGTTGGCCCCGATTGCCGCTCCGATACCGAACGGCAGGCCCGGACCGATAGCGGCGCTCACCGGGAACACGTTGGTGCGCGGATCGTTTAGCGGGAAGATTCGATTTCCCCAGGTGCTGTTCGCAAGCGTGATGTCCCGTACCCAGATGGCGTCCGGCGGCATGACATCCCGCATGCGGGCGGGGAACTCCCGGTAGGCATCGAGGGCGTCCGCATAGCTCGTCGCTGCCTCATCCTTGCTGGCCGCAGCATCGGTGCCGTGGTCGGGTGCGATCGAAAGCGACATCTGGTCAAGTCGGTCGGCGATCGAGTCGAGCGCTGCCCCGGCTTCGGCAACGTGGAACAGATCGGCCGGGTAAGTACGTCCCGAAGCGGACGCCTCGATATCAATATGAATCCGGCGGTCAGGTAGCGTGAGACTCATGTCGACGGTTTCCTGTCCGCGCAGCCGGCACCCGACCACGACCAACAGGTCAACCGACTTCAGGAATTCGAGTCCTCGAGGGGTGGTCACCAAGGGCCCGAGCACAAGGGGGCATTGCTCCGAAACGACACCGCGTCCGTTCCAGCTGGTTGCCAGCGGAATACCGAGGTCGATCCAGCGTTTCACGGCGTTTCTGGCGTGCTTGGCCCCATTGCCGGTCCACAGCAATGGACGACGGGCACCGGCCACCTGGGCCGCGATCGCGTCGAGACCGGCGTCAGTGCCCGGGTTGGGTTGCGGTACCGGCAGGCTCAGGAAATCGAGCCCCCCGGGGCGGGCGATCACGTCTCGTTGAATGTCGATTGGAATCTCGACACTGACCGGGCCTGTCGGCGGGCTCAATGCGAGGGTGGCGGCCTTTACCAATGTCCCGAACGCTGTCTCCGGGCTCCGCACCCGAAACGCCCCCTTTGATACGGCTTCAAGCATGCCAAGCTGGTTCGGCGCGTCATGCACCGGACCCTGGGCGCGTTCCAGGTATCCGCTGGCGGTTTGACCCGTCAGATGGAGCAGCGGGGTGCCGGCGAAGCCGGCCTCCACCAGGGCACCGGCGGCGTTTGCAGCCCCGGGACCGGTGCTGGTGATCAGTACACCCAGTTCACCGGACACGCGGGCGTACGCATCGGCCATGTGCCCGGCTCCGGCCTCTCCGCGCCCCATCACGAATCGAATCGCGTTTCGGCGTCCGATGGCGTCCAGCATCGGAATGTTGTGAATCGAGACCACGCCAAAAACCGTGGTCACTCCGATTGCGTCGAGGAATTCGGCAACCAAATCACCGATGGGGATGGCGTATTCATTGCTGTTCATGGTCGTTGGTCGAGGCTCGCGGTTGATGTACTCAGGTCGCGTCCGGTGCAGGGTCACCAGACGACCGGAGGTTGGCAGGCGTCGTGTTGTGGCCGTAGTCTCCGCAGGCGATGGCCGAAGTGGATGGGTGGCTGAGTGGTCGAAAGCACCGGTCTTGAAAACCGGCGATTCCGCAAGGAATCCGGGGGTTCGAATCCCTCCCCATCCGCCAGTCCGGACTCATGAATGACCGGCGACGGCGCGCGGTTCGTAGAGTTCTTCCAGATACTCCATGTCGCTCGCGTCGAGCGACCGATCGACTGCCTTCAACAGCGTGTCCAGCTGTTCCTGGCTCGACACCCCGACAATCGGCGCGGTCACGGCTGGTTTCGCCAGCAGCCAGCCAAGCGCCACTTCCGGTCGGGAAGCCCCCAGACGCTCTGCAACTTCTCCAACCCGGTCGGCAATCGCAAAGTCGATATCCCGGTAGTACATGCTCTGGGCGATGTCGTCGGTCTTGGCGCGCACGGTGCCGCCGCCGCCCTGGCGGTGTCGATTGCCGACAAGGAAGCCTCTGGCAAGCGGGCTCCACGGGGTGACCGCAATACCCTGGTCAGTGCACAGCGGGATCATCTCCCGCTCTTCCTCTCGATAGATCAGATTGTAGTGATTCTGCATTGACACGAACGGCGTCCAACCATTCTGCCGCGCAACGGCCTGAGCTTTCATGAACTGCCAGGCGTACATGCTGGAGGCACCGAGATACAGAGCCTTGCCGGCTCGCACCACGTCGTGCAGCGCCTCCATCGTTTCCTCGATGGGAGTTTCGCGGTCCCAGCGATGAATGATGTAGAGGTCAACGTAGTCGGTGCCGAGTCGACGAAGCGAGGCGTCGATACTCTCCATGATGTGCTTGCGTGACAGGCCGCGCTCATTCGGACCATCACCCATGCGCTGAAAGACCTTGGTCGCCAGCACGTACTCGTGACGCCGGAGAAGGCTTCCTAACACCCGGCCTGTCACTTCCTCACTGCCTCCCAGCGCATAGACGTCCGCCGTATCAAAGAAATTGATTCCGGCGTCGACTGCCGCCTTGATGATCGGCCGACTGGGTCCCTCCTCCATCACGTAGTCCCGCCAACCCGGGGTGCCGAACGTCATCATGCCCAGGCAAAGCTTTGAAACTTTGGTACCCGTACGTCCAAAGCTCACGTATTCCATCATGGATCTCCTGTTGATGAAGGTCTGATTGTCAGGTTGAAGTGGCGGAAATCCGCTCGAGGTGACCAAGGTAGGGTCGCAGGGCGACAGGAACGGTGATGGATCCGTCCGCTTCCTGGTAGTTCTCCATCACGGCGATCAGCAATCGTCCGGCTGCCACACCGGATCCGTTCAGCGTGTGGACATACTGCAGATCTCCGGAATCCGGATGACGATACCGGGCGTTCATGCGACGGGCCTGAAAGTCACCACAGTTGGAACAGCTGGAAATTTCCCGGAACGCCTCCTGACCAGGCAGCCAGACCTCGAGGTCGAGAGTCTTGCGCGCCGAGAAGCCCATGTCGCCGCTCGAGAGCAAGACCACGCGGTAAGCAAGGCCCAGTTGCTGCAGCACAGTTTCAGCGCAGCGCGTCATGCGTCGCAGTTCAGCGTCCGAATCTTCGGGGCGAGTGATCGATACCAGTTCAACCTTGCTGAACTGGTGCATCCGGATCATGCCGCGATTGTCCCGGCCGCCGGCGCCGGCTTCAGCCCGATAGCACGGCGTTAAGGCGGTGTACCGCCGAGGGAGCGTGGTGCCGTCCTGAATTTCTCCGGCAACCAGATTCGTGAGCGGCACCTCGGCGGTAGGAATGAGCCAGTACCCGTCGGTGGTCTGAAACAGGTCTTCCGCAAACTTGGGTAGCTGACCCGTCCCGAACAGGGCGGCCTCGCGTACCAGCGCGGGCGGACTGACTTCCTGGTAGCCGTGTTCCTGGGTCTGCAGGTCCATCATGAAAGTAGTCAGGGCTCGCTCGAGGCGGGCGAGCGCGCCCGTCAGAATCACGAACCGCGCCCCGGACATGCGGGCGGATCGCTGGAAATCCATCAAGCCGAGCGCTTCTCCCAGGGTCACATGGTCACGGGCCTCAAACGCGAACGTAGGCGGCTCGCCCCAATGCCGGAGTTCCTGATTCGCGCGCTCGTCGGGGCCGTCCGGGACGTCAGCGTCGGGCAGGTTCGGGAATTCCGACAGCATGGTCTGAACCTGAGCGTCCAGCTGGTCGGCGCATGTCTGGAGCTCGGAGATCGAGCGCTTGAGGTCACCTACCTGCCGCACGAGATCCGCCACATCCTCGCCGGCAGCCTTCCGCGCCCCGATGTCGCGACTGGCCGCGTTCCGCTCTGTCTGTGCGGCTTGCAGGTCGGTCAGGCACTTGCGCCTGCGGGTATCCACTTCGAGCACTGCGGTTGCCTGCGGTTCGAGCCCGCGCCGTGCTAGACCCGCGTCAAACTGCTCCGGATTCGCCCGAATCCACGACATCGCAAACATGGAACGTCAGCCTATCTGCCCATGTGATAATCGGTTTCAGGAATGTCATCGTCCGGCCCGTCATCGGGTGGCGCGTCGTCGCCGTCGTTGTCGTCATCCGGGAGATCGTCATGTTCTCGCGCGTAGCGCCGCTCCATAGCGGCGGCCAACAGGATGGAGATCTCAAACAGCACGATGATCGGGATCCCGAGGCCAACTTGGCTGATCAGGTCCGGCGGCGTCAGGAGGGCAGCGCCGACAAACGCAATGACCACCGCATACTTTCGCCGCTTTCGCAGGGCGGCGGCGGTCGTGAGCCCCGCCCGGGCTAGCAAGGTGATGGCGACCGGCAATTGGAATGCCAGGCCGAAGGCAAACATGAGCTTCAGGACGAGCGACAGGTACTCGTTGACCTTGGCCTCAAGCTCAATGGCCAGACCGGTATCGACTCCGGCGGTTTGGAACGAGAGGAAAAAGGACCAGGCGAGCGGAAAAATGAAGGCGTAGACCAACGTGGCGCCCAGGGCGAACAGCACGGGCGTGGCGACCAGAAACGGCAGAAATGCACGGCGCTCAGTGCGGTACAGTCCCGGTGCGGCGAACTTGTACAGCTGCGTCGCGATGACGGGAAACGAGACAAAGAGTGCGGCGTAAAATGAGACCTTCAGGTAGGTGAAGAACGCCTCGGTCAGCGCTGTGTAGATCATGCGCGGATTCTCGACGCCGCGCTCCTCGTAAATCTTCGCGAGCGGTCTGACCAAGAATGCGTAGATGTCTTCGGCGAAGACATACGCGATCACGAAGCAGACGAAAAAAGCGACGACCGCCCACTTCAGGCGGTCGCGCAATTCGATTAGATGGTCGATTAAGGGTGCCCTGGAGGCCTCGATCTCCGCTTCATCCCGGTCTGTTCGCGACGCCATCTCCCGAAACTAGGCCTCGTCGCTGCCTTGTTCGGGATCGCCGGCGCGGACATGGCGGAGTCCTACCGGGCGCGAAGCGGGCTCCTTGGGCTCCGACGCGGTGCGGGCAACCGTCCCGGCGGGCTGTGCCAAGGGAGTTCCGCCCGGCATGGTCGGCGGGCGCGCCGGGGGCGGGCTCGGCGGGATTGGCTCCGGCTCGACCGTCTTCGGTGTCTCTTCCTCGACGGCCGAATTGGCGGATCCGTTCGAATCGGACGGTACTCGGATGTCCTGCAGCGACCGGGTGAGTTCGCCGCCCGGATCTATCGTGGATCGGATCTCGTGCCGGAAGCCGCTCCGGGCGGATTCCACCGTCTTTCGGACCTCGTCGAGCTCGGCCTCGCGGACCGCATCATCCACCGATTCACGGAACTCCTTGGCCAGCGCGCGAATCTTTCCTGCCCACTGCCCCACCGTGCGGAGAACTTTCGGGATATCCCTCGGCCCAACGACAAAGAGCACCACCACACTGATGACAAGGACTTCCGTCCAGCCAATGTCCAGCATCAAAGCCTCGGTGCACGCCGGGCCGTGCCGTTACGATTTGGCCGATTCGTCGGCTTTCGCGGTGGCGGCGGCCGCAGGTGCGGCATCTTCAGCACCCGTCGCTTCGTGCGCTACTTCCTTCGGCCCGTCGGCATCAGCCGCGACCTCTTCCTTCATGCCGGAACGGAAACTCTTGATCCCTTTGGCCAGATCGCCCATCACTCGGGGCAGCTTGCCGGCGCCAAAAAGAATCAGAACGATCGCAAGGATCAGAATGACTTGCCAAATGCCAATGCCCATGGCCCTAGAACCTCCGACTGCGCCATGGTTGGGGGACGCAACCCGCGATGCTCAGTATGGCAAAGATGGGCCGTTCCGCAACAATCAACCGTCTGTTGGAAACACGAACGCCCGCGCGGGATCCAGCCGCACGAGGATCTCGGCACCTTCAGCGGGCGCCGAATCGGCCGGCACGCGGGCATGCAGAATTCCGCTGTCATCTCGTGGCTGGATCGCGACCACGGCGAGCGCCCCCAGGCTGCGAACGCTTCGAACCGTCACGGGGGTTCCGTCACCGAGCAGCAACCCTTCTTCCCGCACCAGCAGCTCGGCTGCACTGCCTTCCGAAAATCCGGGCGCTCCGAGCGGCCCGAACGGCGTGGTCACCTGTCCACCCTGCACTTTCACCGGTATCCGGTTTACATGCCCCAGGATCCCCGCACAAAAGGCGTCGTTGGGATGCGAATAGATTTCCTCCGGCGTACCAAGCTGTAGGACCCTCCCGTCGTGCATCACACTGATGCGGTCGGCAAACCGCATCGCATCTTCCGGATTGTGGCCGACGAGGACCGCGACGGTCCCGGAATCACGAAGAACCCGGCAAACCGCGGCAGCCAGGTCGGTCCGAAGTTGCGGGTCAAGGCCGGCAAACGGCTCGTCGAGCAACATCACGTCCGGATCGGTGGCGAGAGCTCTTGCAAGCGCAACCCGTTGTGCTTCACCCCCGGACAACGTGTGCGGCAGGCGCTCGGCAACGTCGGCAAGTTCTACGCGCTCCAGCATCTCCTGCGCCCGCGTGGCACGAGTCGGGCGGGCTCGCCCGTTGAGGCCGAACGCCACGTTGTCTGCGGCGCTCAGATGCGGGAAGAGCGCGGCATTCTGGAACACCATCCCCACCCGGCGCTGTTCCGGTGGTACTTCGATGGACCTGTTGGCCAATACGCGGCCATCAACGACGATGGAGCCACCGTGAATGTGTTCGATGCCGGCGATGGCCCGCAGCAACGTGGTCTTGCCCGCTCCGGACGGTCCGACAATCCACAGCACCTCTCCGTGCTTGGCATCGAGGAAAATGTCAGTAATCAGCGGCTTTCCACTGGCCTGCGATCGAACCGACAGGCCCCGGACTTCCAAACCGCGCTTCGATTCACCTGCCATCATTCTCAGGTCCGCGCTGTCGAACATGCCACCATCGCATCTATCTGACCCAAGAAGCAATGGCAAAGTGCGCAAGTTCCGGAACCTTGCACGTCTTCCACGGGCGGTTCGGCTCGTTGGGTGACCGGCACATCGTGGTGGTTTGCGTGATGAACTCGCGCCGTACCGTCCAAGATGGTAGGTCGCCAGCAACGGAACGGGGCAGGACCAGTGCCGATTCGACGGTGGCAACGGTCCGGGCAGCCTCTTTCGGTCAGGATGAGGTCTCGGCCGCAACGCTTGGCTGCAGGAAGCGCCGCGACAGCACGATCAGGGGAACCAGCCCAACGGCAACAATCGCAATGGCAGGGAGAGCCGCGTCCGCCATCCTTTCTTCCTGCGCCATTTCGAACGCTCGCACTGCCAACGTGTTGAAATCAAATGGTCGCAGGATCAACGTGGCGGGGAGTTCCTTCATCACCTCAACGAACACCAGGGCCGCGGCGGTGGCAATGCCCCCACGGAGAAGTGGCACGTGCACCCGGACCAACATGCCGCGAGGGAACACTCCCAATGTCCGCGCAGCCGCGTCGAGAGTGCCTGGAATGCGGTGGTACGAACTCTCGAGCGCGTTCATCGATACGGCGAGAAAGCGGACCGCATAGGCAAACAGCAGTACGGTCACGGTCCCGGACAGCAGCAGGCCGGTGCCAGCCCCGAATATCATCCGGCTCACGTCATCCACAGCGTGATCGAACAACGAGCACAATCCCAATACGCCAACCGCCACGACCACGCCTGGCACCGCATATCCCGCGCCGGCAGTCCGGGCAAACGGGCGAACGATGGCTGGATCAAGGCGCAGGCCGAACACCACCAACCACGCGATCGCCACAGTCAGGGCTGTAGCGGCGAGTGCCAGGCCCAGAGTGTTCAGCATGATCGCAGGGAACGCGGGATCGATCGGGGCGCCGGCGCGCAGATGCCACCAAGCGAGAAAGGCGGCGGGTAGCACGAAGCCAAGTAGTACCGGCAACCCGCAGCCGAGCATGGCCATCGCCGCCCGCCGGCCGCGCAACACATACCGGATAACGGGTCGGCTCCGATCGTTTTCCGGATGGTAGCGGAGCGACTTGCGCAGCCGTCGTTCCGCCCACAAGACCGCAAGGACCACCAGCAGCAGGACGGTAGCCAGCCGGGCCGCGGCACCGATATCCCCGAACCCGAACCATGCTCGGTAGATCCCCGTCGTAAAGGTTCCGATGCCAAACAACTCCATGACGCCGATATCATTCAGCGTTTCCATGACTGCCAGCGCACAGCCGGCGACCAAGGCGGGACGCGCCAGCGGCACCGCGAGAGTGCGAAAGATTCGAACCGGCCCCCGGCCCAGCAAGCGGCCGGTTTCAATCAATGTCGCCGACTGGGTTGCAAACGCCGTCTGGACGAGGAGGTACGCGTAGGGATAGAGCACGAGGGAAAGCACGACGGTCGCCCCAAGCGGTGAACGCACCGAGGGAAACCAGTAGTCGTCCTTGCCCCAGTCGAAGTAATCCCGCAACGCTGTCTGGATGGGCCCAGCGAACTCGAGCAGGTCACCGTAGACAAAGGCTGCGATGTAGCCGGGCAGGGCCAGCGGCAACACCAGCGCCCAACTGAAGAACGCACGTCCCGGGAAATCGCACATGGCGATCAGCCAAGCCGTGCTGACCCCGAGAATCGCGGTCCCCAACGCCACTCCCAGGGCGATCCCGACCGTGTTGACTATGTAACCAGCGAGTACCGTATCAACGAGGTGCGGCCACAGATCGTTGGCTGGTGCCGAGAGGCCGAACACCACTACCAGGAGTGGCCCGACCAGCAGCAGCGATGTCACCGACGCGGTCCACGTCCAGCTGTTCAGCGTACGGATGCGGCGCCCGGCGCTGCTCAGGCGGGCCAGGGCGGCGCCCATCATGCCTACTTCCAGCCCGCGCGATCGGCGATCCGGACCGCATCAGCATTCAACTTGCCGAATTCCACCACGGGAACGTCATCGGGTGTGAAACTCTGCCATTTGGCCACTTCGCCGCTCGGCTGCACATCGGGATGTACCGGGAACTCGTTGTTGATCTCTGCGTACAGAGACTGGGCTTCCGGAGAGGCAAGGAACTCGATAAAGGCGAGTGCCAGCTCGGGATGGGGCGCGTGGCGGGCAACACCGGCGCCGCTGACATTGACGTGCGTGCCCATCCGATCGTCGGCCGGGAAGTGAAGCGCCGTATTGCTGATGGAATCAGATTCTTCCGAACCGAGCATCAATGCGTAGTAGTAGCTGTTGACAATCGCCACATCGGCTTCGCCCGCGGCCACGGCCCGGATCTGGTCGCGGTCACCGCCACTCGGGGGGCGGGCAAGGTTGCCGACAACACCGCGGGCCCATTGCTCCGCCCTCTCAGGCCCAAAATTGGCAATGACCGCCGCGATCAGTGACTGGTTGTAAATGTTGCTACTGGAACGCACGGCCACCCTTCCCTCCCAGGTGGAAGCCGCAAGATCAATGTAGCCACCAAGGTCTGTGGCGATGCTGTAGGAACTGACCCGGTCCGTTGCGTAGACGACGGCGCGGGCGCGCAGGCTCAATCCAAACCACTGGTTGCCGGGATCCCGATAGTCAGAAGGGACCACGCTGTGGAGAAACTCCGAGTCGACCGGTTGCAGCAAGCCTGCGTCGACGGCCCGCCACAGGTTGCCGGCGTCAACCGTCAGCAGGACGTCGGCCGGCGAATACTCGCCTTCCGCGATCATGCGCTGGATAAGCTGCCCGCCGGATGCGGCCACGATCCTGACGTCCGCACCCGTTTTCGCCGTGAACGCGTCCAGGAGCGGGCGCATCAATGCTTCCTTGCGCGACGAATACAGATTGACTGACTCGGCGGCTGCCGGGGTGGCAGCCAAGATCGAGGAGCCGGCAATTGTGAGCGTCAGCGCAAGGGTCAGGACACGCATTGAGCATCCATTGCAAGTAACAATTATTCGCAGGTTCATAGCCGATGAATCAAGTGGCCGCAACCCACTTCGACCTCTTGACGGAAGTTCCGGATACCGGTGATGCGGCTGGCTCAGCCCGTCGACCTACGCGTTATTGTGGGCGCCGCTGATCACACGCTCGGATGGCACGTCGACCGCACCGAAGACCACTTCTCAGAGGATGGCTATGACCCTTTCTGCTGACAATCCCGATGATCTCGCCGCCTTCATCGCGCGGTTCACCCGTGCCGCCTGTACGGGCCCCGGCGCCAAGCTTGCGGAATGCTTCACTGACGACGGCGTGTATCACGACGGGTTCTACGGGGCGTTTTGCGGACGTGAAGCGATTGCGGCCATGATCGACGATCATTTCCACGCGCATTCCGAGAATCTGGAGTGGGTCTACAAAGATATTTGTGAGGGAGCAGGCCTCGCCTACGGATCGTACCGCTTCCATTACGATTCCCTGCTGCCAGGCGCCAAGGGAACGCGCGTGACCATGGAAGGAATGGGCAGGTTCCGCTTTCAGAAGGGGCTGATCGCCGACTATTCGGAAATTTTCGACGTCGGGATTGGAATGACCCAGCTCGGATTTCCGGCCGAACGGATCGCACGCTCGCTTCAGAAACGCGCGGCAGCCGTGGTGAACGGCCCCATCCTCTAGCGGCCCTGTACGCAAATCGCGGGAACGTTCTGCGGTATCGCGGCAAGTTCGGGCGGCCCCCTCCGGGATGCGTCACCAGCATGGAATTCGCCTGCGCATGGCGTCCGCCTACCGCCAATGTGGCAAGTCTCCGGCCCGCATCATGTGCGAAATCCTCCCCGCCAGGGCATCCGGCACCTGTCGGTTGCCGTCGGGTCAGGCCTGTCGGTGCCGTCGTCCGGACCGACGCTCAATCAATCCAGCAGTCCGCGAAACGGCAGCCAGTTCACCGGCTGACCGGGCCGCACTTCGCTGACGTTCTCCGGCAACACCGCGAGTCCTTCGGCCCAAGCCACCGACGAGAGGATGCCGGCGCCGGAGCGCGGAAACAGTTCAAGCACCTCAGGGTGCTCCGTAGAACGGCGGCGGACCCGCAGGAACTCGCGACGACCAGTTTTTTTCTTGTACGTGAAGCCACACTCGGCCGGCACGCCGGACGGGAACTTCCAATCCTCCCCAGCCAGCCTAGCGATGACCGGCCGCGCAATCACCAGGAACATCACGAAGGCAGCAACCGGATTGCCCGGTAAGCCAACGACCGGAGTCTCGGCAAACTGGCCCAGGCCGACCGGGCGTCCCGGCTTGACCGCGAGGCGCCAGAAGTAGAGGGAACCGGCGTCGCCCAGCGTCCGCCGTACATGATCCTCCTCGCTTTCCGACATTCCTCCGGAGACGATCAGCAGATCATGGAAACTTGCCGCCCGCGCGAGCTCTTCGTGCACGTCCTTGGCGCGATCGACCACGATGCCGAGATCACTGACGTCGGCGCCGGTAGCGCGGGCGAGCGCGCAGAGCATGGTCCGGTTGGAATCGTAGATCTGTCCCACTTCAAGGGCGCGCCCAGGGTCAGCGAGCTCATCCCCTGTTGACAGCACCCCGACGCGCAGCCGACTCCGTACCTTGACCGACGCGCGTCCCAGAGCCGCCAGGATGCCGGTTTCTGCGGGCCCGATTCGCTGACCTGCCCGCAGCACCGTTGCCCCTGCCTGCAGGTCTTCACCAGCAGAGCGTGCGTTCGCTCCCCGCCTCAGCCCGGCAGGTACGTACACGCGTTGGCCTCGGAGCTCCGCGTCCTCCTCCATCACGACCGTGTCGGCATCCGAAGGAAGCACGGCGCCGGTGAGAACCCTCACGGTGCTCTCGTCAGGCAGGTCACCAGCCCAGGGATGCCCCGCACCTGCACTACCGATCAGCTTCAGCCACCCTTCACCTTTCCCTGCCAAGTCAGCGAACCGGAACGCATAACCGTCGACGGCCGTGTTTGCGTGCGGCGGCACGTCGCGGTCGCTGGTGATGTCTTCAGCGAGAGTCCGTCCCGGGGATGACCCGACCGGCACGTCGACCAGCAAGGTCGACGGCTTGAGTCGACGCCCCAGCTCGGCATGAGCATCCGCAAGCGGAATCAGCCCACCGCCGAAGGCGAAGCAGTCGTCCTTAAGCTGCACGGTTCGAGATGCCGAGTTCGACGAGAATGAAGTCGACGATCGCGGTCTCGTCGTTCAGCGGAAGGACCCTTCGATCGAATTCCGAAACCGGGGCATCGGCAGCAATGGCGATGATCATGGGGTCGTCGGCAGCGAGCAACGGACGTCTCAAGGCAGGACGATGCACTTCGATCTTCTTGTGGGCCCCGCCCTTCCAGCCTTCGATCAGCAGGACGTCGACCGTTTCCATCCGTGCGATCAAACGCTCAGGGGTGCGGTCAACATTGCGCTCTTCATGGATCAGCGCCCAGCGCTGTCCCGAGGCGACAAGGACCTCGCGCGCACCGGCTTCGCGGTGAACAAAACTGTCTTTCCCCGGCCGGTCAATTTCAAAGCTGGCGTGCGCGTGCTTCAGGGTCGAAACCGTATGGCCGCGCCGGTTGAATTCCGGGATCAGGCGAGCGATCAGCGACGTCTTTCCGCTTCCCTGCCATCCAACGATTCCGATCCTGGGAATCATTTTCGCTCTCCGTCCGAGCCCTTGCCTCCTGGCCCCTCACCTGAACCGGACCGGTAGTCGTCCGTTGTGCGGACCCTGGGGCGGGCCGTTTCGCCGGCGGCGAGGGGATCACGGAACTGGTCGATGACCCGGCAATCCGCACACATTTTCACACGCTGCTCCAGCCGGGGATCCATCGCCAACATGGGATGGCCGGCAAGCCTTTGCAGTGTCCGTTCGATGGACTGACGCACACCGAACGGTTTTCCGCAAGAGATGCACGCAAATGGCTGCTCTTCGTGCAGCGTGCGCCCGGCGCCGGGACCAAGGTCCGGCCGCAGTCTTGCCTGCAGCGTGATCGCGTCCTCCGGGCAGGTCGCGCGACACAGGCCGCACTGGACGCACGCGTCTTCCTGAAATCCCAATCGGGGAGTGTCGGGATCATCCTGCAGCGCGCCGGTCGGGCAAGCGCCGACGCAGGCCAGGCACAAGGTACAAGCGTTCGGGTCAACCTCGATGGTGCCGAAGGCCGCATCCTTGGGCAGAATGATCGTATCGGCGGCAACCGCGGCGTGCGCGTGCAGGTGACGGACAGCCTGCAGCGCGCCGGCGCGTCGTTCGCCGAGCGCCAGGAATTCGGCCGATGGCCAGTCTGCTCCGCGTTCGAGGGATTGCAGGATGGCGAGCAGGGTGTCCGGGTCCGCCGTGGCGGAATGGACCGCGCGGCCCCCGAACCCAAGAGCCTCAGTAATGGCGTTCACCACTGCCATTTGCTCGTCAATGGGACGGAGAGTATCCGGACGGGCCGGGTTGCTGACGCACACGACATGGGAAGCGCCCCAGGCCAGGGCCATCGTCATCAATTCGGCGCCCGCTTGTGAAACGACTCCCAATGAGAGCGGTAGCAGGCGGGAAAGATCTTGGCCGGCCTGTTCCCGCGCCGCTTCGATCAGGTCGGCTCCGAATCCGTCGCCGTGCAGGACCAGGATTGGAGCGTGTCCGGCATGCTCGTGCCACGCCCGCAACGCGGCGCGCAGTCGTCGCAAGGATGCGTCTTCGGCCGGTAGGTCGTAGCGAAGCGCTCCCGTCGGACAGGCACCGACGCACAGACCGCAACCGGCGCAAACCAGCGGGTCCAGCGCCACGTGGTCGCCCGCGGGTGCGATCGCCCCGAGGGGGCAGAGGTCAAGGCAACGCGTGCAACCCGAAATTCGGCTGCGCGCGTGCGCGCAGTATTCGCTACGAACGTCGACGAATAGCGGGTACTCAAGGTCGCCACGGCACTCGGCGACCGCTTGCAAGCCGGCCTTCAGGGCCCGCGGGTTCCGCGGATCACAACGCACATACCCTCGTCGGAGCTCGTGAGCCTGGACCGGTGGCGGACCGCGCGAGAGATCGAGGACCGCATCCGCCTCCAGCCGTTCGTCACTGTCTCGCAGCGTCACGATCCAGGCGCCCACGTGCCCGGCCACCTGCGCTGGCCTGCCCACCACGACACGAACGGACGCCTGCACCGGATGGTCGGCGGTGTCGCCCGGGCCATCGGCGGACAAGACCGTCACCGCATTGCCGTCAGCCAACTCTCGGGCAGCCGGCACCGCGTGTGCCCACGTCCCGATGATCAGCACCCTTCCGTGCCCGTGCACGTGGAGCGCGCGTCCTGGCGGCACGGACTCCTTCGTCCACGCGTCCGACGCGGCGTCCAGAGGTGAACGATTCGTTGCCACTGCAGCCGGCACCTCTCAGGCAGGCGGAAACGACATCTGTACAGCTTAGCGCCAGAACACTGCGCGAGGTGTCGATAAACCGTCCTCCCACGTCTTCAAGCAGGAATGCCGCAATGGTTCGGCAGTCCCAGGGGATCGGCGGCCGCAGCCGAGCGGCTTGCTCGCACTGTCGAAGGAACAACAGAGATTCAATTCCTTGGGGCGGTATCACCTCGGCTTCGGGCAGTCGCGTAGTATTCGGACTCCTCAGTGGATAGCGAGGAGAGGCGCGATGCGGACCCGACTGCCGGTGCGAATCACGCTTGAGCGCCGTGAAGGTTCAGGGCGATGGGCCTCCACCGTCTGGCAAGCGGTGGCAGTCGTGCCCGAAAGCGACTCCTCGGTTTCCGAATCGCCGCAGCTCGTGTTGGAACTTCATCGCAAGGAAACAGAAGGGTACAGAACAAATCTCGCTGCCAATCGTGCCGTCTACGTGGTTCTCCGGCCTGGTCCTGACGGCACCGTCTCTGAACCGTTCCTGGCGACCGTCTGCCCATTCGAAGCACAGGATTACGCGGATGACGCCGATTCGCGCGTCGACGCCGTTCCCATGCCGACTTCGGTTGCAGCCTGGGTTACGGCCTTCGTGCGCCGCCATCATGTCGAAGAGCCGTTCCGGAAACGCAAGCGGGGACCCAGGTCGTCGCCGGAATCCTTTGCCCGACCGCCCCGGTCTCAGCGATGAGAAACTTCTTCAGCCGATGGTCGAAGCGGGCTGTGGAGGCTCGACGGCCGGAGCCGCCTGATGCCCCGTCCGATGAAACCGCAGCCGATCAAGCCGCTTCGCCGACGATAAGCCGAGATCCCGACGATACCGATCTCGCGCAGCCAGCCGACTTGCCCAATGTGGCAGAGCTGGGACCGGAGGCGGATTATCGCCCCTTCCTGAAACGCTCCGTTGCACCTGCGCTACGGCGCCTGGCGCTTCGACGGTTGTGGCAGAGCGACCCTGTCCTCGCCAACCTGGACGGGTTGAATGACTACGATGAAGATTTTGCGTCTCTCCACAGAACCGGCGCGGAAGCGATCGCCGACGCAGTCCGGGCGGGCCGGCGGTACGCCCGTGAGCCGATCGCGGCACGCGATGCTCCCGACGCCCCGCCGGCAGAGCTGCAGGCTGATTCAGGGACAGAATTGGCCACCGCCGAGTCCGAGGCTGCAGCCGTGAATGCGGACGATCCTGAGGTCCCGGGGGAACCGGCTTGAGCACGGGCCCGGTCGGCGACGACACCGCGCCCCATCTGGACGCCGAAGATCACTCGCGGTCGCAGTGCTACCTGCTGTTCTCCGGGCTCCTCCACGCGCCGCCGGCGCAGGACTTGCTGGCCGCAACCGCCGCACTGCAGGGCGACGCCGGCCTGTCGCTGCTCGGCTCACTCAACGAACTGGGTGCGTGCACCCGCCAGATGACCGAGGAGGCCATTCGCCACGAATACGAAGATCTTTTTCTAGGCTTGGGTGAGGTTGGGATCAATCCGTACCAGTCGTATTACCTCACCGGGTTCATGTACGAGAAGCCGCTGGCTGAACTCAGGCGCACGTTCCAGATCCTTGGGGTCCGCGCGACGCGCTCCACCGGTGACCCGGAGGATCACGCTGCTGCCATCCTCGAAGCAATGGCCGGGCTGATTGCTGGTGCCTTTGGACCGCCCGCCCCCCTGTCATCGCAAAAGGATTTCTTTGACCAGCACATCTGGACCTGGATGCCGGCCCTGTTCAACGACCTCGCCGTCCATCCGGGCGCCGTGTTCTACCGGGCCGTCGGGTCCGCCGGCGCCGCGTTTCTCGACACGGAGCAGCGCGCGTTCGAGCAGGTTTCGCCGATGGTCCGAGATCATGGATCTCAGTGACAGGATTTTCCCAGAACCCGCAAGCGCCAATAGTTGTACGGGAGCGGCACCAGGAACCCGGCCGCCAGCATCGGCGGGATCACCCACCATGTCAGCCGCGCCCCTCCCGTCAGCAGAATGTCCACGGCATTCATAGCCACTTCCATCCCGAGCATCGACAGCAGCGACATCCCGAAGGCAGTCCGCATCGCCTCGCGCAACCGCATGATCCGCGCCAGCATCACGGTCTCGATGGCGAAGCTGGTGATAATCCCGTTCACCATGGCGAGGCTCATGATCAACCAGACGGGCCAGGGAACGGCCAGCAGCTGGCATACCCAAATGGTTCCCAGGTCGCCCAGCGCACAGCCGAACAGGCAGCCCGCGGTATTGCGGCAGGCCAGGCGGAACACCTGCCAGCGTGAACTCCCAACCGGGAGGGTGCTCGAAACGCTCATCCCCACTATTTAGCGTCCTCGCCGCAGTGCTTGCCAGCCCGCGTACTGGGCTCCAGACCCGAGTTCGTCCTCGATCGCCAGGAGCCGGTTGTATTTCGCCGTCCGTTCTCCGCGGGCCGGAGAACCGGTCTTGATTTGGCCACATCCGGTGCCAACGGCCAGGTCCGCGATCGTCGTGTCCTCGGTCTCACCCGACCGGTGCGACACGATCACGCCGAAATCTGCCGCCGCAGCCGTACGGATCGCGTTCAGCGTCTCACTCAAGGTTCCGACCTGGTTCAGCTTTGCGAGCAGGGCGTTCGCCGCCCCGTGGCGAATGCCTCTGTCCAGGCGTTCGACGTTCGTCACGAACAGATCATCCCCAACGATCTGCATCCGTTTCCCCACGGTTGCAGCGAAGATCTGCCACGCATCCCAGTCGTCGTCGCCAAACGGATCCTCGATCGACACGATCGGGTACCGGTCGACGAGGGTTGTCCAGTACGCCGCCAGACCGTCGGCTTCCAGCGTGAGGTCTTCTCCCTTCAGCCGGTACCAACCGTCATCCAGCAGTTCACCGGCCGCCGCATCCAATGCAATTCCGACCTGCGCACCGGGCTGATAGCCCGCTCGCTCGATGGCCCGCAGCAGAAATTCGATCGCGTCTTCGGTGCTGTCGAGCGACGGCGCAAACCCTCCCTCGTCCCCCAGACCGATTCCGTGCCCCGCCTCAGCTAGCAGGTCCGCCAGTACATGGAAGATCTCGGCCCCCCAGCGCAGTGCCTCGGCGAACGTCGCCGCTCCGGACGGAACGATCATGAACTCCTGCACGTCCAGCCGGTTGCGCGCGTGGGCGCCGCCGTTGAGCAGATTCATGAACGGAGCCGGCAGGATCCGGGCGGTGAGCCCGCCGAGGTGCCGGTAGAGCGGGATGCCTTGGCATCGAGCGGCCGCCCGGGCTGTCGCCAGGCTCACACCCAGCAGCGCGTTCGCGCCCAGACGGGACTTGTCCGGCGTGCCATCGAGCCCGTTCAGCGCGTCGTCGACGACGCGCTGGTCCATCGCGTCCAGGCCGATAACCGTGTCCTGAATCTCGCCTTCGACGGCCTGTACGGCCTGGAGGACGCCGCGGCCGCAATACCGCTCCTGATCGCCGTCGCGCCGTTCATGCGCCTCGTGCGCCCCGGTGGACGCCCCCGCAGGTACGGCAGCCGTCGCCCGCGTCCCCGCCCCAAGCGTGACTTCCACCGCGATCGTGGGGTAACCGCGGCTGTCCAGTATCTCGCGGGCCCGTAGCGAGCGCAGCGCCGTAGCCGCCATCATTCGCACTCCTTCGCCAGACGATCGAATGCGACCAGTGTGCCGAGCAGTAACGGCAAATCCGACAACGGCAGCATGTTGGGACCGTCGCTGGGCGCGCGGTCGGGGTCAGGATGCGTCTCCATGAACACGGCCGCAACTCCTATGGCACAGGCGGCCCGCGCCAGAACAGGAACAAACTCACGGCGTCCGCCGGAGCGCGTCCCCTCGCCGCCAGGTTCCTGAACTGAATGCGTGGCATCGAACACGACGGGGCAGCCAGTCTGACGCAGCACGGGCAGCGCGCGCATGTCGTTCACCAGGCGGTTGTATCCAAATGATGTGCCGCGTTCGCAAACCAGCACCTGGCCGTTGCCTGCCTGACGCAGCTTGTCGACCACGTTCTGCATGTCCCACGGCGCCAGGAACTGCCCTTTCTTGACCATGACCGGTCTGCCCGTCACGGCGGCCGCTTGCAGCAGGTCCGTCTGACGGCACAGGAATGCCGGGATCTGCAGCAGGTCGACGTGCTCGGCCACCGGCGCGCACTGCCCGCGCTCATGAACGTCGGTGACCACGGCCACCCGGAGTCGCTCGCGAAGTTCCGCAAACACGTCAAGGGCTGACGCCATCCCCAGTCCGCGCGGACTGGTGCCGCTGGTCCGATTCGCCTTGTCGAACGAGGTCTTGTAGACGAAACCCAGCCCTGCCTTGCGGGTCATCTCCTGCAGGGCAGCGCAGGTCTCGAGCGCGTGGTCCCGGCTTTCCATCGCGCATGGTCCGGCGATCAACGTCAGCGGCTGCCGGTTCCCGATTGCCACGTCGCCGACCATGACCGGTCCGGACGACATCAGATCAGCCGTTCCTGCCGGATGGCGGCATCTATGAACGACGTGAACAACGGATGCGGCGCAAACGGACGCGACCGCAGTTCCGGATGGAACTGCACACCGAAGAACCAAGGATGGCCGCTGAGCTCGGCAATCTCGAACAGCGAGCCGTCCGGCGACTTGCCCGAAAACCGAAGGCCTGCCTCGCGCAACCGTTCCTCATACGCCGGATTGACCTCGTAGCGATGCCGGTGCCGTTCCCGGATCCGATCCAGGCCATAGATTTCCGACGCCCGGGTGCCGGGATCGATCACGCAGTCATAACCTCCGAGACGCATGGTGCCGCCCAGGTTGTCGCTGGGGCTGCGGGTCTCCACGGTACCCGCATGAATCCATTCGGTCATGAGCCCCACGATCGGTTCCGCACAGGCGCCGAACTCAGTCGACCCCGCCTCACGGATACCGGCAAGCGTACGCGCGACCTCGACCACCGCGAGCTGCAGCCCGAGGCAGATGCCGAGGTAGGGCACCTTCCGCGTTCGGGCGAATTCGATCGCGCGCATCTTGCCGGTGATCCCGCGGTCGCCGAAGCCGCCCGGCACCAAGATGCCGTGCGCCTGCTGCAGCGTCGCGACCGCCTCTCCCGCCGGATCATCCTGTTCCAGGAGTTCAGCATCCAACCATTGCACCCGAACACCGACCCGGTGGGCCACGCCACTGTGCACGAGCGCCTCGATAAGCGACTTGTAGGCATCCTGCAGGCCCGTGTACTTGCCGACCATCGCGATGTTGACCTCGCCCGCGGGAAGCCGGATGGATTCGACCACGCGGTGCCAACGACCAAGATCCGGAGCCGGTTTGCCGGGCAGTCCGAAATAGTCCAGCACCTTTGTATCAAGCCCCTCGTGACGATAGATCGCTGGAACCTCGTACACCGTGTCAGCGTCGATCGCCGGTACCACGCACCCGGGATCCACATTGCAGAACAACGCAAGTTTTGCGCGTTCCGATTCCGGAATGGGCCGGTCGCAGCGGCACAACAGCAAGTCTGGCTGAATTCCGATCCCGCGAAGCTCCTTCACCGAATGCTGGGTCGGCTTGGTCTTCTGCTCGCCGACAGCCTCCAGGTACGGCACCAGTGTCAGGTGCAGGTAGAGCACCCGGGACCGGCCCACCTCGTTACCAAACTGGCGAATCGCTTCAAGGAACGGCAGGCCTTCGATGTCACCGACCGTGCCGCCGATCTCCACCAGTACGAAATCCTCGTGCTCGGTGTCCGCCCCGATGAATTCCTTGATCGTGTCGGTCACGTGCGGGATGACCTGGACGGTCCCGCCCAGGTAGTCGCCGCGCCGTTCCCGGGCAAGCACCCGCTCGTATACACGGCCCGACGTCACGTTGTCGCTCCGGCGCGCCTCGACTCCCGTGAATCGTTCGTAGTGCCCGAGGTCCAGGTCGGTTTCGGCTCCGTCGTCGGTGACGTAGACCTCGCCGTGCTGGTACGGGCTCATTGTCCCGGCGTCGACATTCAGGTACGGGTCTAGTTTGCGCAGGCGCACCCGATAGCCGTGGGCCTGCAGCAAGGCCCCCAGGGCAGCAGCGGAAAGCCCCTTGCCGAGGGACGAAACGACGCCGCCCGTGATGAACAAGAACCGCGGGCTGGCGCTGGACATCACGGCGAGCCGGGGCTCAAACGGTCCGGTCCGAACATGCCGGCGCCTCGAAGGCTGTCAGTCTCCCGTCGGTGGTGCCGGTTCGGAGTCCGCTTCGTCAGTCACGGGCTCCAGGATCCCGGTGGGCAGCGCCTCGTCAGTCACCGGCACCAGCGGAAGCAGGTCGTCGTCGGGCATGCTTGCCAGCACCGCCAGGAGCAGGCTGATCCCCATGAATGCAACGGCCAGCACAGCGGTCGTCCGTGTGAGCAGGTTCGCCGAGCCGCGGCTGCTCATAACCCCGCCGAACGGGTCGGAGCCACCCCCGATGCCGCCCAATGCCCCGCCATCACTTCGTTGCAGCAGGATGGTGCCGACCAGAGCCGCGGCAACGCATACGTGAATGACGAGCAGGAAAGCAGTCATGGCAGGACGGTCCGGGCCGGGGAGACAGCCTCGCATATGCCCCAGAATTCCCCGGGTTGCAAGGATGCGCCGCCGACGAGCAACCCGTCGACACCGATTCCCCCCCCGATCCGGCCGGCATTGGCGGCCTGCACTGAGCCGCCGTACAGGATTCGCCAGGGTCCCGGACCGTAGGTTTGCTCAAGCGCTCCGCGAATTGTCGCGTGCATGGCCTCGATCTCGGCCCGACCGGGAACGTTGCCCGTACCTATCGACCATACCGGCTCGTAGGCCACCACTGCGGCCGCGCAATCGAGTTCAGGTGGCAGCGATGCAAGGACTTGAGCGGTGACCTGCGCTTCCGCCTGTCCGTTCGTCCGGGCGGCAGCGCTCTCACCGACGCACACGATCGGTGTCAGGCCCGCGGCCTTCGCCGCGATGACCTTCGCCCGCACATCCTTGTTGCTCTCGTGATGATGGGCTCGCCGTTCCGAATGCCCCAGCAGCACGAACGTGCAGCCGGCGTCGCGAAGCATCCCTGCCGCCACCTCGCCGGTACGGGGACCCGGCGGTGCACTCGAGCAGTCCTGTGCGCCCAGCTGAAACGGTGTCTGCCTGATCTGCCGGCCCACTAGATCGAGCAGCGTGTGGGGCGGGCACAGCACGATCTCCGCGCCGGGTGCGTCCTGCCGGCCGCGGCCGGTCAGCCGCTTCAGGCCGTCCACCAGCGCGGTCGCTTCGGCACGGGTGCCGTGCATCTTCCAGTTGCCGACCACCAGACAGGATGATGCGGACAATGCGAAGCTCTCTTGGAAAACTGACAGCGGCGCGGGTGGCCGGAGCGCTACGCTCCACTATAGTCTCGCCGTCACTGCATTTCCGTCGAGAGAATCCATCATGCTGCAGGCGCTGCGCCGCCATGCCGGGTCCTGGGTCGCGAAGGGGTTCCTGCTGTTACTAGCGGCGAGCTTCGGGCTGTGGGGAGTCGGCGACATCTTCAGTGGCTACCAGGATCCTGTCGTCGCCGAAGTTGGCGACCGGGACATTCATGCGTCGGCGTTCTTCAATCGCTACAACCAGCGGCTGTCGGAACTCCGACGATCCTTGGGCGGCAATGTCGACGAGAATCTGATCCGACAGCTCGGGCTGCCGGAGCAAGTCCTGAACGACATGGCAAGGCGCCTGCTGATCCAGGTGGAGGTGTCGGAACGCGGGCTGGCTGCCGGCCAGAACGATCTCGGCAGCTGGCTGCAAGATCAGGATATGTTTCGAAACAGCCTCGGCCAATTCGATCGCAACCTGTTCAACTATGCCGCGCGCTCCCAGGGCCTTCAGCAGGAAGAGTTTCTCGCTTTGCTCGGAGAAATGCGGACCAGCGAGTTGCTGCTCGATGCCGTGTCGTTCGGCGCCCATCCGCCGGACCGCTGGCTGAAGACCTTCCACGCGCTGGACAGGGAGAAGCGCAGCGCCCGGGCGGCAGTCTTCCTGGCCGCCGACTCCGATTTGCCGAAACCCGCCACGGACGAGGCGGTCCGGGCCCGCCACGAGGAGCAGACCGATCGCTATCAGACGCCGCGCCGGCGTGACCTGACGTTCGCGGTGTTGGATCCGGAGACCCTGACGAGCGCTGTCCGGATCACGGAGGAAGATCTGCTGGAAGCCTTCGACCAGCGCCGCGACGAGTACTTCGAAACCGAGCGGCGCCATGTCCGGCAGTACCTGGCGGATGCCAGGGAAGAAGCGGAACGGGTCCTGGCACGGGCCCGGGAGGGCATCGGTCTGGCCGCCGCGGTCGAGGAGACGCTGGACGGCCAGGTCATCGACCTCGGTCCGGTGACGCGTGACGAGCTCGATGCCGACTATGCGGAGGCCGTTTTTTCGGCCGGCGCCAACACCCTGCACGGCCCCTCGGAGACAGCCTTCGGCTGGCGGGTCTTCGAGGTGGCCGATATCCAGGAAGCCAGAACGCCGTCGCTGGATGACATCCGCGACACCCTTACCGATACCCTGCAGCTCGAACGGGCATTCGACTTGCTGCATGAGCGTGCAGAAGTGTTCTACGACGAGCGTGCCGGCAACGCATCGCTCGAGGAGGCGGCCAGGGCGAGCGGCGCGTCGGTGCTGTCCGTCGTCGATATTGACGCTCAGAGCCGTGACAGCACAGGCTCCGCGCATCCGGACGCTCCCGGCCGGGCACTCGTGACGCTGGGCTTCAACGTCAATGCTGACGGGACCTCGGATCTGGAAGAACTCGATGACGGTCGCATGGTTGCAGTGCGGGTCGACCGGGACGTGCCGGCCCGCGCCATGACGCTGGACGAGGCCCGCGAAGACATCCTGGAGGACCTTGCGGAGGAAGCCCGCATGGCCGACGCGCACCGACGAGCCGAAGCGTACGCCGCGGCAGCATCCGGCACCGCTAGCCTATCCACGCTGGCTACCGTACATGGCGGCGTGCTGCATACGTCCGAGTCGTTTACCCGCAGCGGGGAAGGTGCGGCGGCCGATTTCCCGGACATCGCCCGGCAGATCGCATTCGAACTCACGATAGGGGGCACCAGCAGCGCCGAAGAATTTGGGGGCGGCTATGCCGTGGTCACGCTCGACCAGATCGTCGACGCCCCGGAGCCGACCAGTGAAGATCTGGACACCAGCCGCGCCACGCTTGGGGCAGCACTCGGGAACGACGTCGTGTTGTCATTTATCGCGTCGCTCTGGAGCGCCCATCAGGTGAGCATCAACCAAACGGCGCTGGATCGGGTTCTCACCGATAACACCGGCTCGTCGTTCTAAGCGAGGCATAAGGCATGCCGGTTCAGCCCGCGCGCGGCGCGTTCCGGCAAACGTACGACGCGGGGACGCCGCAGATCGTCTGGCGGACACTGATCGCGGATCTGGAAACCCCCGTGTCGGCAATGCTGAAGCTGGCACGCCAACGCCCCAACAGTTTCCTGCTCGAGTCGGTCGAGGGTGGCGACACGCGCGGCCGGTACTCAATCATCGGATTTGCCCCCGACGTGATTTGGCGGTGCAGCGGGAATCGGGCCGAAATCAACCGACAGGCGCACCTGGATCCGGACGCCTTCGAGCTCGAGCCGCAGGAAGCGCTTGGTTCGCTCCGCAAGCTGCTAGCCGAGTCGCGCATCGACCTCCCGGAAGACCTGCCTCCCATGGCTGCCGGGCTCGTCGGCTTCATGGGATTTGACACGGTGCGTCTCATCGAACGCCTGCCGACTGACCGCCCCGCTGCCCTCGGGCTGCCAGACAGCCTTCTGATCCGGCCTACCGTCATGGCCATCTTCGACGCGGTGTCCGACACGGTCACGGTAGCGACACCCGTCTATCCGGACGACGTCGTGACAGCGGGCGCCGCGTTTACTGGAGCCGAACGACGGCTGGAAGACGCTGTTGCGGCACTGGGCACGCCGCTCGAACCCGAACCCGAGCCGGCCACAGACCAGCTCTCGCCTCCCTCCCCCGTCTCGAACATGACGCCAGACCATTACCGGGCCATGGTGACGCGGGCACGCGAGTACATTCTGGATGGCGACGTTTTTCAGGTGGTCCTCGCGCAGCGGTTCGCCGCTTCGTTCCGGCTGCCACCGTTTGCGCTCTACCGCGCGCTGCGCCGGCTCAATCCTTCCCCGTTTCTGTTCTACCTGAACCTGGATGGCGTCGCGGTCGTCGGATCCAGTCCGGAAATCCTGGTGCGCGCACGTGACGGGACGGTCACGGTCAGGCCCATCGCCGGGACCCGTCCCCGAGGGGCCGACCGGACACGCGACCTGGCCTATGAACGCGAGCTCCTCGCTGATCCCAAGGAGTGTGCCGAGCACCTCATGCTGCTGGACCTCGGCCGCAATGACGTGGGCCGGGTCAGCGTGCCCGGCACCGTCCGCGTGACCGAGCAAATGATCGTCGAACGGTACAGCCACGTGATGCACATCGTTTCCAACGTCGAAGGTGATCTCGACCCCAGACACGACGGCATCGACGCCCTGATGGCGGGATTTCCGGCCGGCACGGTCAGCGGTGCACCCAAGGTGCGTGCGCTGGAAATCATCGACGAACTGGAATCGGAACGCCGCGGCATCTATGCCGGTTGCGTCGGCTACTTCTCCGTCAACGGGTCCATGGATTCATGTATTGCGCTCCGTACCGCAGTGGTGAAGGACGGCACGATGTACGTTCAGGCCGGGGCAGGGATCGTGGCGGACAGCGATCCCGAGGCTGAGTACATGGAGACGGTCAACAAGGCACGCGCGCTGTTTCAAGCCGCCGAAGAGGCCGTGCGGTTTGCCGGCGGCCAGGGCTAGGCCCGCCGACCGGCACCGGAAGTCACCAATGTATGTCCTGATCGACAACTACGACAGCTTCACCTGGAACCTCTGGCACTATCTGGAGGAGTTGGGAGCGTCGGTCGAGGTCTATCGGAACGACACCTTGACGGTCAACGACGTACTCGCTCGCAAACCGGCCGGAATCGTGCTTTCACCTGGGCCGTGTACCCCCAACCAAGCGGGTATCTGTCTCGAGCTGGTGCGCGCGGCCGCCGGACAGACGCCGGTCCTCGGAGTCTGTCTGGGCCACCAGTCGATCGGACAGGCTTTTGGCGGTCGGGTGGTTCGTGCCCGAACGGTGATGCACGGCAAGACCAGTCCGATCCAGCACGACGGCAGTGCGATCTTTCACGGTCTCCCCTCCCCGTTCACGGCCGCGCGGTACCATTCGCTGATTCTGGAACGGAGCTCCATGCCCGATTGTCTGCAGATCACGGCAGAAACCGGCGATGGCGTCATCATGGGGATCCAGCATGTCCGGCACGCACTGTTCGGCGTCCAGTTTCATCCGGAGAGCATCGCGTCGGAGCAGGGTCACGCATTGCTGAGGAATTTTCTCGATGCGACACGGACGGAGCGTTCGGTGTGAGTGAGGGCCCCCCGTTTCACGACATCCTTGCGGCGGTCGCGGACGGCCAGACGCTTACCCGAAACCAGGCGCAACACGCGTTCTCGCTCCTGATGGAGGGGCAGACCAGCCAGGCGCAGACCGCCGCGTTCCTGATGGCCCTGCGCGTTCGAACGGAGCAGGTCGAGGAGATCGCGGGTGCCGCGCAGGCCATGCGCGCGAAGGCCACGCGCGTCCGCGCCCCGGCAGGAGCGATCGATACCTGCGGTACAGGTGGTGACGGGCTGGGTACCGTGAACGTCTCGACGGCAACCGCCCTGGTAGTCGCAGGGTGCGGTGTGCCGGTCGCGAAGCACGGCAACAGGGCCGTCTCCTCCAAGTCCGGGTCCTCGGATGTGCTGGATGCGCTGGGGGTCAATGTCGCCGCTCCCGTCGACGCCGTGGAGCAAGCCATGCGAGTGGCCGGCGTCGGATTCCTCCTGGCCACGGTCTACCATCCGGCCATGCGGCATGTCGGACCAGTTCGGGCCGACCTCGGTCTGCGCACCGTCTTCAACCTGCTCGGGCCGCTCGCCAATCCCGCGGGTGTGCGCCGGCAGGTCATCGGTGTGTTTGCCGACCGATGGCTGGAGCCGCTCGCCAGGGTGCTCCATGAGCTGGAGTCGGAGCATGCATGGATCGTCCACGGCGCCGATGGCATGGATGAACTGACCACCACCGGCGCAACCCATGTGGCCGAGCTAAAGGGGGGACAGGTTCGCACGTTCACGGTGGCCCCCGAGGATGCCGGCCTTTCGCGAGCAGCTCCTGCCGAGCTGGTCGGCGGGGACGCCGCCGCCAACGCCGCGTCCATTCGGGACTTGCTCGACGGGAGGCGGAGCCCGTATCGCGACATCGTCGTACTCAACGCCGCCGCTGCCCTGATCGTGGCGCAGCGGGCCGACAGCCTGGAAGCAGGCGCAGCACAGGCCACCCATTCGATCGATTCCGGCGCCGCCGGCACGGCACTGGATCGGCTGGTCGCGTGTACGCAGGCACAGCAATGAACGACCGACTCCGCTCGATCCTTGAGGCCAAACGGGACCGCGTGTCGGCACAACGTGTGGCGGTGCCGGAAATCGAACTGGAGCGACGGGCAACCGCGCAGGAGCCCCCGCGTGGGTTTGCGTCCGCGCTGCGACAGCCAGTCGCCCGTGGCACCTACGGCCTGATTGCAGAAATCAAGCGAGCGAGCCCCTCCAAGGGACGCTTGCGGGACGATTTCGATCCGGCAGTGCTGGCCGGCGCTTTGCATGACGGGGGGGCAGCCTGTATTTCGGTATTGACGGACGAACCGTTCTTTGAGGGTTCGGACGCGCATCTCATGGCTGCGCGTGCCGCCACTCCCGTCCCGGTGCTCCGCAAGGATTTCATGCTCGACCCGTATCAGATTCTCGAATCCCGCTCCCTCGGAGCAGACTGCGTGCTGCTGATTCTGGCCGCGCTGGATGACTCGGAGGCATCGATAATGGCGCGCGACGCAAAGGCGCTCGGGATGGACGTCCTGGTCGAGGTGCACGACGAGCGCGAACTTGATCGTGCCGGTCCGCTCGGAGCGGACCTCGTCGGAATCAATAACCGCAACCTGCACACGTTCGAGGTTGATCTGGCGACTACGGAACGCCTGGCGGCCCTGGCGCCAGCTGGGGCTGACCTCGTGGCGGAGAGCGGTCTCGGCGGGCCGGATGATCTCCACCGTCTGGCCAATTGTGGTGTCCGACGCTTCCTGATCGGTGAAACCCTGATGCGCAGTCCGGACGTCACGGAAGGCGTCCGCGCCCTTCTGGCCCGCACGGCGGACGCAGCGTGAGCGAACGGTTTACCCATCTGGACGAGTCCGGCCGCGCGCGCATGGTGGACGTGGGCGAGAAGGCGGTCACCCGCCGGACCGCCACAGCGGCCGCACGCGTCACGATGTCGGCATCCACGCTGCGGATGATCCTGGACGGCGGCCACCAGAAAGGCGACGTGCTTGGCGTCGCGCGGGTTGCCGGAATCATGGCGGCCAAGCGCACCCACGAACTGATCCCCCTGTGCCACCCGTTGCCGCTCGACTCCGTTGCCGTGGAACTGAGCTGCCGACCCGAGGAGGAGGCAGTGGAGATCCGGGCGACGTGCGCCACCTCCGCCAAGACTGGCGTGGAGATGGAGGCGCTGTCGGCGGCGAGCGTAGCCGCCCTCACCGTGTACGACATGTGCAAGTCGGTGGATCGTGCGATGCGAATTGACGCTGTCCGGTTGCTCCACAAGGCCGGCGGCAAGTCAGGAACGTTCCGCGCATCATGATTTCGGTCACGGACGCCCGGCAACGGATTCTTGAAGCCATGCCGCTGGTGGCCACCGAGCGGGTTCCGTTGACAAATGCGCTGGGCCGGGTGCTCGCCACCGATGTAACGGCACGTACCGACCAGCCGCCGTCGGCGGTTTCCGCGATGGACGGCTACGCCGTACGCTCGGCGGACGTGCAGGCGACCCCTTGCGACCTGATCGTCGTCGGCGAGGCCCCTGCCGGCCGTCCGTTTGACGGATCCGTCGAAGCCGGCGAGGCGGTGCGCATCTTCACCGGCGCCCCGCTTCCCGACGGAACCGACAGCGTCGTCATCCAAGAAAACACCGAACCTGTGCAGAGCAGTGCAGTCCGTGTCCTGAACGGAGTCGCCTGCGGAAAACACGTCCGTGGTCGGGGCATCGATTTCAGGCAGGGCGATCCACTGGTGACGGCAGGGAGCCTGCTCACAGCCCGCGACGTCGGTCTGTCGGCAGCCGCCGATTGGCCTTGGTTGAGTGTCCGGCGCCGCCCGCGGGTGGCCCTCCTCGCCACGGGTGACGAAATCGTCCTGCCGGGTGAAGCACGCAGATCGGGACAGATCGTCTCGTCCAATACGTTTGCGCTGGAATCCATGATACGGGCCGTTGGTGGCGATGCGGTCGATCTGTCGCTTGTTCCCGACGACCCGGCGGCGCTTCGCGCGGCAATCGACGGGGTGCGTTCATTTGACCTGCTGGTGACGACCGGCGGCGTGTCGGTCGGCGCCTACGACCTGGTCGGCCAGGCCCTCCAATCGGCAGGCCTGAATCGACATTTCTGGAAGATCGCCATGCGTCCCGGTAAGCCTCTCCTGTTTGGGACGCTTCCAGAGGGTCCACCCGTCCTGGGATTTCCCGGCAATCCGGTATCCACCTACGTGTGCGGCCTCGTGTTTCTTCTGCCGGCATTGCGGACGATGCTGGGGCTCGACCCGGGCCCGCGCTTAGTGCAGGCGGAACTAGGCCGCGATCTGCCCGCGAACGACGTGCGGGAAGACTATCTCCGGGCGTCCACCAGACGGGATGACACCGGCTCGATCACGGTCCATCCCTTCGAGCTTCAGGACAGTTCCGTGCTTTCACTGCTGGCCCGGGCTGACTGCCTGGTCATTCGTCCCCCGCACGCTCCCGCGGCCCCCGCCGGAACGCCCGTCACTGCGCTTCCTTTCCCGGCTGCTGCCGGCAGCACGTGATCGCCGCGCATTTGACCCGGGTGATCGCGGGAGAGGACGCAAAGTGCTCACATTGACTTCTTGTTGCGAACAAAGTAGAACATAGAAGCAAGGCACGCAGCCGCTCTGGGTTCACCGCATGCTCACTCGCAAACAGCACGAACTCCTCGTCTATCTGAACAAGCGGATCGAGGAGACCGGGATCTCGCCCTCGTTCGAGGATATGAAAAATGCCCTCGGACTCAAATCGAAATCCGGGATCCACCGGCATCTGACCTCCCTCGTGGAGCGCGGATTTGTCGAGCGGTTACCCAACCGGGCCCGCGCGATTCGCGTGGTTCGAAAGCCTGAAGAAGCCGCTGCGACGGTGGACAACAGCAGTCCCGGCCAGTGGGGAGCCCTGATCGATCTCCCGTTCTACGGAACAATTGCAGCAGGCACCCCGATCGAGGCCATCCAGCACGAGTCCTTCATCAAGGTTCCGCCGACGATGAACCTAGGCACCGGGAGCGGCGAACACTTCGCGCTCAAGATCCAGGGGGACTCCATGATTGATGCCGGAATCTTGGATGGGGACATGGGGATTTTTCGACGTCAGCAGACAGCCGAATCGGGCCAGATTGTCGTCGCGTTCATCGATGGTCGCGAGGCAACGCTGAAACGGTTCCGGCCGCAGGCCGATTCCATCCAACTGCTGCCAGAGAACAAGGCCCTCGAGCCGATCGTGGTGCACCCGAGTCAGCTTCAGATCCAGGGCATCATGAAAGGGCTGTACCGCACCGTCATCTACTGAGGCTTTGCCTCCCGCTGGACGGGAGGCGCCAACCGCGTGCCGTCAGCCGGCGATAACCGCCGGCCATTCGCGCGCGTCCCCCGTCGTCCGTCCCGAGGCCTTCACCATGACCGTAGTGACCCGCTTTGCCCCGTCGCCGACCGGGTTCCTGCACATCGGAGGTGCGCGGACGGCACTGTTCAACTGGCTGTACGCCCGGGGTCGAAAGGGCAAGTTTCTCCTCCGGATCGAAGACACTGACCGGGTCCGGTCGACTCCTGAGGCAACGCAGGCGATTCTCGATGGACTCTCCTGGCTGGAACTCGATTGGGACGGCGAGGCCGTCTTCCAGTCAAAGCGATCTGATCGCCATCGCGAGATCGCCGAGACGCTCCTCCGCAACGGCGACGCCTATCGCTGCTACTGCACTCCGGAAGAACTTGCTGCCATGCGTGAGCAGGCGACCGCCGAGAAACGTTCGATGTGGTACGACGGCCGATGGCGCGACCGTGATCCCGCCGATGCGCCCGCCGGGATCGAGCCCACGATTCGCATCCGGACACCCACGGCCGGGAGTACTTCCATCGCGGATCGCGTCCAAGGCGGCGTGACCGTCGAGAACAAGGAAATCGACGACTTCGTGATTCTGCGCGCCGATGGCACGCCGACCTACATGCTGTCGGTGGTGGTCGACGACTCCGACATGGGAGTCACACATGTCATCCGGGGCGACGATCACTTCACCAACTGCTTTCGTCAGTGCCAGATCTACGACCTCCTCGGCTGGCCGCGGCCCTCCTTCGCCCACATCCCCCTGATTCACGGCGATGACGGCAGGAAGCTCAGCAAACGGCATGGTGCGCTCGGAATCGAACACTACCAACAGGCCGGATACCTTCCCGCAGCGCTCAGGAACTACCTCCTGCGGCTAGGATGGGCTCACGGCGATGAGGAGGTCATCGGCACATCGGACGCGGTCAGATGGTTTGACCTCAAGGGGGTCGGGCAAAGCCCTGCCCGTTTCGATCTCAGGAAACTCGACCACCTAAACGCCATTTATCTCCGTGAAACTGCCGATGCCGACTTGGCGGCGATCATCGCGTCACGCCTGACCGCGGACGGCGTGCCGGCCGACCCGGAGCACGTCGGGCGCCTGACCCGCGGCATGCCCGATCTGAAGGCACGCGCCCGCACCCTCGACGAACTGGCCACGGTTGGCCGGTTCTACGTGCTCCCCCGCCCCCTTGCGCTCGACTCGAAAGCCGAACGCCAGCTTGATCCCGCTGCGCGAGCACTCCTGCGGGACGTGTCCGAGGTCCTTGCTGCGACTGACGACTGGTCGAACGCCGGCCTAGAGACGCGGATTCGCGAGTACGCCGCGCGTACTGACACGAAGCTGGGCAAAGTGGCCCAGCCTCTCCGGGCGGCGCTGACGGGGGCCACGACTTCCCCGCCCATCTTCTCGGTTATGGACGTCCTGGGCCGCGCCGAGACGCTGGGCCGGATCGGTGACGTCGTCGACTGAGGCGCGTCAGCTCAGATACAGCGCCCGCCGTCCACCTCCAGCATCACCCCCGTCAGGAACTCTGCCTCGTCCGAAGCAAGGAACAGCGCCGCGTTCGCCACATCCGACGGTGTCGAGAGCCGTCCCATCGGTACCGTGGCGCGGAACCGCGCTCGGGCTTCGTCCGGGTCTCCGTCGCCGAGGAAATCCGGCAGCATCGCGGTTTCTCCGGCGACTGGACAGATCCCGTTCACCCGAATGTTCTCCGGCGCGAGCTCAAGCGCCAGCGTGCGGCTCAGCGTCAGCAGGGCCCCCTTCGTCGAATTGTACGGGGCGAGACCCGGCCGTGGCGCCAGCGCCGCCGTCGATACTGTATTCAAGATCACGCCGCCGCGTCCCTGCCGGCGCAGGACCGGCACGGCGTGCTTCGCGCCCAGGAAGCAACTCTTCACGTTGACTCGGAAAAGCTGGTCGAAAAACTCCTCGTCCACCTCAACGAGCGGCGTGGGTCTCATCCCGATGGCGGCGTTCTGAACCAGGATGTCAAGCTGCCCGAACGCATCGACGGCTGCTTCGATCATGCGCTTGGTATCAGCATCGCTGGCCACGTCCGCACCGCATGCGATGGCACCGCCGCCGGAACCTCGGATTGTCTGGGCGACCTGCTCGGCCCCGTCGCCGTTGATGTCAGCGACCACCACGCGCGCCCCTTCCTCCGCAAAGCGGTGCGCGATGCCTTCCCCAAACCCGCTGGCACCTCCGGTGACGATCGCGACTTTGTCCTGGAGTCTCATGGCAGTCCTTTCCGGCCCGTGCCTGAATCGTGTTGCAGACGCTCCAATAGGTATTGGGGAAGACCGCTGACCGCAAGATTACAGCCGCGTCCCGCCGGGAACGTGCCAAATGCCCGACCAATGCACGGCGGCGGATTTCTGGTTGGCTCAACGCTGCCTTCCCGCGGCACTCGGTTGCGAAGCGGCCCAATCCCGTTCCGGTCAACCTGTTTCCCCCTCCGGGGAGGAACCTGCTGCTATCGCGGCCGAGGCACAGGCTCTTCGCGGGACTTGCGCAAGCAACTCGTGGGCGCTGCTGAAGCTAGCTCAGCGCTCACCCGGTTTCATGCCGTGGGCTGTTTCGCCGAATTTCTTCAAATCCAGCACGCGCCGCATCATGCTGCTCGCAACGTGCCGCGATGAACCGTACTTCCCTCGGTCGCCGTGTCCGGCAGCTTGTTCCACGGGCCCGACATGCATCCTCGATCGTGCGCCCTACCACTTCACGAACCGCTGCAACGGCGTCGGTTTGGCGTTGGCGGACCGGTTCGCTCGATGACGGTCCGCTCGAGTTCCACAGCTAATCCGTTGCAGACTATCCTGTAGCTGAAATGCACCGCGCTGAAAGGTGCGCAATCTGCACCCGTGGTTGCTAACGGCCCGAGGGTCTGCGTCGCCGGGCCTCCCCGGAAATCGCTACCCTGCCGGCCGCACTCACGACCTTCGCCAGGAGCTCTTCAACATGCGTATCCCTGCCCAATTGCTTGAAACTTATGTTGCCGAGATCTTCAAAGGCGCAGGTTGCCCCGATGATGAGTCCGAACGCATCGCGTTCTACCTCGTCCGAGCCAATCTGGCAGGGCATGACAGTCACGGGGTGATTCGGGTTCCGCGGTACCTCTCCTGGATGGAAATCGGGTCGGTCAAGGCGGGTGTGCAACCCGACGTGGTTAGCGAAGGTCCCACGCATGCCGTAGTGGACGGCTGTTTCGGATTCGGGCAGTCGGTCGGACCGTTCTGCGCCGACATTGGAATTGCCAAGGCCGAAGAACACGGTCTTTCCATCGTGGCAATCCGGAATTCGGGACACCTGGGGCGTATCGGCGACTGGCCGGAGCGCGCGGCCGACGCGGGAATCGCCTCGCTTCATTTCGTCAACACGTCCGGCCTCGGCCTGCTAGTCGCGCCCTACGGGTCATCTGATCGCAGATTCTCAACCAATCCCTTCGCGGCCGGCGTTCCCATCCCCGGCGAGGATCCGCTCATTCTGGACTTCGCGACATCGGTGGTGGCGGAAGGCAAGGTCTTGGTTGCTCACCAGGGCGGCAAACCATTGCCGGACGGCGCCCTGATCTCCTCGGAAGGAGAATTCTCGACCAACCCTGAGCTCATTTACGGTGTCGGGACCGCGGCAAATCCCAACGACATGCGCGGCGGTGGAGGTGCCATCCGGGCCATGGGCGAGCACAAGGGATCAGGTCTGGCGTTCCTCTGCGAGGTACTGGCGGGCGCCCTCACCGGCTCGGGCTGCGCAACCCCCGAGCAATCCAATCTCGCCAACGGCATGCTGTCCTTCTACTTCCGTCCGGATGTGCTTGGTTCCGAAGACGTATTCGCTGCAGAGATGGAGCGTTACCTCGCTTTCTTCCGGACCGCGCGCCCGCTTGACGGAACGGATCGTGTCATGATCCCGGGAGAGCCTGAGAACCGGTCCCGTGCCGACCGACTGGCCAACGGGATTCCGCTGACCGACACCACATGGGAATCCATTTGCTCCGCGGGCGACGGCTACGGCGTACGCGCACCCGCGCTTGTTTCGGAAGCCATCGCATCGTGATCCGCGGCATCCGAGACGCGACGCTGCTCATCACACTGCTGGCTGCGCCATCGGCTCTGGCCCAGGAAGTGGAGTGCACAGCGGATACGGCGGGGGATCCTGTCTGCGAGCTTCGGATACAGAGCGGTGGAAAAGAGGCATCCGACCTAGGTGTCTACAACGTTGCCCTGCTGCTGCAACGCCTGGCTCCCGCCACCGAGCAGGCGCTCTCGTTCTCGATTGCGATCGACGCCGCCGAATGCGGAAATCCTCCGCGGCGATTCATCAAGGAACCTGCGGGGTTTTCTGGAGGAGAGGCGAAACTCAAGTTCAACTTTCCGCTGTTCCTGCACACTTCCGACGATGGAGGAGAGTACTGCGTTCGCGTGACCGCATTCGGTTGCGAGGGAGGTTGCACCGGCCATATCGAGCTCAAGGTTGGCGATTCGGCCGTCATGCGTCAGGACACGGATCCTCTCCTTCGCTAGCGCTGTGTGCCCGGCCGGTGCCGGAGAACATCGCGCAGGGCGGCAATGACTCTCGCTACCATTGAATCGTCGAGCTCCGAGTGCATGGGAAGATTGACAACACGGGTCGTGATGTCTTCGGCCATCGGACAGGGAAGACCCAGTCGGGCGGAGTCGCGAAATGCCATCTGAGCAGGCAGGGTGCGCGGGTAGTACACGCGCGTCGGGATCCCGCGTTCGGTGAGCGCAGCCCGGACGGCATCCCGGCGGTCCACCAGCAGGGAATACTGGGCCCAGACACTGACGTTGCCGTCGGGGACCACGGGGATCTCCGCCAGATCACGTAGCGCCTCCGTATAGGCATCGGCGATCGCGTTTCGTCGTGCGATTTCATCCTGGTAGGCGGGAAGTTTGGCTAGCAGCACCGCCGCCTGCAGCGTGTCGAGCCGGGAGTTGGTGCCGATCCGCTGGGCGTCGTAGGGGTCCCCGGAAGTTCCGTGCGCGCACACGACTCGCCACTGCTCCATGCGTGCCCGATCGTCGGTGAACATCGCACCGCCATCGCCCCATGCGCCCAGCGGCTTGCTGGGAAAGAAACTCGTGATCGTCGCGTCCCCAAACGCTCCCACCCTGCGACCGTGCTGGCTGGCGCCAAAGCTCTGGGCGCCATCGACCAGTAGAAAGAGACCCTCCTCCCGGCACAGCGGTTCCAGGCGCCCGTAGTCAGCCGGTAGCCCAAAGAGGTCAACCGGCATCACGGCGCGGGGGACGAGATCCCCTGCCGAACGCACGTGGCGGATCGTGTCAGCCAACACGGACGGATCCATCACGAACGTCCGAGGATCAATGTCGACAAAGATCGGGGTCGCGCCGTTCAGCGCAACGGCACCGCCGGTCGCCACGAAACTGAACGCCGGGACGAATACCGCATCACCGGGCCCGATTCGTTCCGTGCGTAACGCGATGTTCAGCGCGTCCGTGCCATTGGCAACTGCAACGACATGCTTTGCGCCTGACCGGGCAGCGAGCACGGTTTCCAGTTCCGCCACCTCGGGCCCATTGACGAAACGGCCATGCCCCAGGACCGTCGCGATGCGCGCGTCGATCACCGGCTGCAGTCGTTTGTACTGCCCTACGGGGTCAAGTAGACTTACAGGGGGCTGCGGCGACGAGCGGCTCATCATCCGTTCTCCGGCGTCTGCAGCAGCACCGTCCGTTCCTCGTTAAGCGAACGGAAACAGGCGTCCAGCACGGTCATGACACGTAGTCCCTCGGATGCTCCGCTCAGTGGGGCCACACCGGTCTTGACAGCTTCCACGAAAGCGACGCATTCGGCAGCCAGGGGCTCCTGCTCGGGAAAGCGGATTGCGCACGGGGGCTGACCGGCAGGTGTCAGCCTCAACTTCGTTCCCGGGGGCGCCACGTCGTCAAATACCGCCGAACCGGAATCGCCTCGCACCTCGAAGCGCTGCACCTTTGAATCGCTGCGCCAGGAAACGGTCGTCCGGGTCCTGAGACCGGTCCTGAAGCAAAGCTCGATTGCGCATTGCACATCGGACGAGCCACCCGAATGGGGACCGGTGCCAGAGCAGCGAACCGATGTTGGCAGCGCGCCGGTACAAGCGAGGATCATCGCGACATCATGTGGAGCGAACTCCCACAGGACGTGTTCCCGCGGGACTTCTGGCCCCGGGGCGAGCCTGCTGGTCACGATGCTGTGCAGTGTCCCGAGGCGGTCGCTGCGCACCAACGACAGCAACGACTGAAACGCCGGGTGATAATGCAGCAGGTGTCCTGTCACCAGCTGCAATCCTGAACAGCTCGCATCGGCCACCAGCGCCTTCGCGGCGGCAAGGTCGGTGGTCATCGGCTTTTCGACGAACACGTGCAGGCCTGCAGCCAGAGCCGCCGCGGCGATATCGTGATGGGTGCCGGCCGGTGTCGCGATAGCAACTGCATCCACCTCCCCGGAACTGATGAGCTCATTCGCATGACCATGGCCGGGCACCGACGGACACGCGCGCGCAGCTGCACGAAGCGCTTCCGAGGCCGAATCGCATAATCCCGCCAGGCACCCGATCCCGTGAAAGTTTCGCGCCAGGTTCCGGCCCCAGCGGCCGGTTCCCACGACACCCACGCGAACCCGCGTGTCACGCAACGTCAACGACAACTCTTTGGGGGCAGGCCTGCTGAATCAGCTGGGCTGATCAGGCGGCGATCCGTCTGAAGGGTGCAGTACCAGTGCGGCGGAATTCAAGCAATATCGCTGTCCAGTAGGCGGAGGGCCATCAGGAAAGACATGGCCGAGGTGCGCGTCACATGCCTGGCACAGCACCTCGGTTCGAACCATTCCGAAGCTCGTGTCCGTGCGTTCCGTCACACAAGTCTTGGCAAGAGGTTCCGCGAAGCTCGGCCACCCTGTCCCGGAGTCAAACTTCGCATCCGAGGCAAACAATGAAGCTCCACAGCAAACGCAAACATAAGTGCCCGGACGCTTCTCATTGCAATAACGCCCGCTGAAAGCGCGCTCGGTCGCGGCCCTGCGGGTAATGGCGTACGTCTCGGCCGACAACCGCTCGCGCCAGTACGCATCCTGATCTGCTGCGTCCTTCCAGTCGTGGTCCATACGCCAAGCTCCTGCTGCTGCAGCACTATACCCGCTAGACCGGGAAAGGCGCGCCTTTGCTTCCGGGACGGAAACACGAGCCCGAAACCGGCACTAGCCATGCCATTTCACCTGCTTGGTAATCGGATCGGGGCTGCAGGGGTAGTCGGCATCATTGGCATCCAGGCCACCCTAACCTTCGCACTGCGTATCGGACACAGCCCGCCACCATGACAGGTGTCCTGCTAGGATTCGCGAACGACGGGAGGTGGACCCAGGTCCGCAGGACCGCGGCAGGGAGCCGAATCAACCAGCCTTGCGTCACTGCCAATCATGCTTCGGAGCAAAGCCACGATGCCGACTGTTATTGCGCTTGCAGATTTACCCCGCTTTGCAGGGAAAGAGATCGGAACCAGCCAGTGGCTGGAAATGGACCAAGACCGCATCGACCGATTTGCCGAAGCAACCGCTGACTACCAATGGATCCACGTCGATGCCGAGCGCGCTGCATCGGGCCCGTTCGGGACGACGATTGCGCATGGTTTCCTGACGCTTTCGATGATCAGCTCCTTCACGTCGCAGATCCTCAAGGTCGAGGGAATCGCTCGCACCATCAACTACGGCGCCAACCGCCTGCGATTTCTCACACCGGTTCGACCGGGCGACAAGATTCGGAGCCGCCTGGAAATCCTGCGTGTGGAAGACTTCAAGGGGGGAGTCAAGGTGGAGAATCGATCCACCGTGGAAATCGACGGTGCGGAACGGCCTGCTTGCATCGTGGAAGGGATCGCCGTCCATTACCCGGCATGACCAATCCCCGGCCGGTCAGCCGGATGACTGGACCAAGTACCGCAGAGAACACTTGCTTTAGGCAAGAGATACTGGACGGCAGATCGGATGAACCCGTCACTACCAGCTAGGCAGCCAGGATTGTCCCCTGTTGGTCCCCGGACAATACGCATGGTGCTTGCCGGCCAATCGAATGCCACGTTCGCACTGACGCGTGCACGAAGTTCGTGCCCCGGCGTCGACAGGCTCAAGGGGCGCAGCCGGCAGCTGGTGGCGGTGATCCTCCTGGTGCTCGCAACAGTACTGGTACGCGGCCCGGGAGAAGCGCTTGCGGACGACGGGGATTCAGGTGGGCGCACCGCCGTTCCCGAAGCTCGCCTGATCCCCAACTGCGCCCGGACTGGCGGCGGGATCGCGATCGCCGAAGCCCAAGGCCGGATCTACTACTGTCTGCAACGCGTCGTGGCCATCGAACGACGCTACCCTAGCGCTTCAAAGTTCTTCTTCCTGCACGAATATGGGCATATCGCTTTGCAGTCGGGCGACGAGCTTCTCGTGGACTGCTGGAGTGCCCATGAGCTCTCCCACACCGTCCGAGGCGAGGAAGTCCTGACCGCCGCACGTCGCTACATCGAGCAATTCAAGCTGTTCATCCCAAAGTACGGGGGAACCGGAGCCGATCGGTCCGAACTTCTCAAAGGCTGCTACGACGAGGGCCTGGCTTGGCTTGAGCGGGCCCGAGCCGAAGGCAGGCGGCCGCCACCACTTGCAGCCGGGAACCGCCAGTGAACGTGCACGCCCCAGTGCCCCACTCATGCTCTGACCGGATGTGCAACCTGCCTATGATCCAAGCGCCGTCCTGACACGACGGAACGGATCACCCGGCACACGTGCGCGGTGCCCCAAGCTCTTCCCGCCACTCGCGCACGTGAGCCCGTTCTTTACCCACCTGCATGCGGCTGTCCCTGCCTAAGGTGCCAACCGTTCGTACCGCCACCCCTTCTTGGCGCGTACGTACCGGAGGCGTTCGTGCAGGCGATCGTCGCGGTGACGCCAAAACTCAATCCGATTGACAGCGATTCGATAGCCCGTCCAATGGGAGGGACGGTCCACCGGCCTGCCTGAGAAGTGCTCCGCGGTTTCTTCGAACTGCCGGCTCAATTCTTCCAGTCCGCCTGCCAGCACGCTCGATTGCGCACTTGCCCACGCGCTGATCTGACTCCCGCGAGGTCGGGACGCAAAATAGCGATCAGCTTCTTCATCGCTCACAAGCACCGCCGCGCCTTCGACCCTTACCTGTCGGCCCAGCACCGGCCAGTGAATGACCAGCGCGGCGTTCGGGTTTCCCTTGAGCTCCTCGCCTTTCCGGCTTTCAGTGTTCGTGTAGAACACCAGGCCATCTGCGTCGATTGCCTTCACCAGCACCATTCGCGCTGCCGGAGCTCCGTTTTTTCCCACGGTGGCAAGGCATGCGGCCGACGGGTCCTGCGTCTCTTCTCTTTCGGCGTCGGCACGCCAGGTTTGCAGCAGCTCAATCGGGTCGTCGACCACTGGCAATGGTGCAATCGGTCTGTCTTCCATGTGTTCCCCGGTACGCCAGTGGGCGCGTAGGTAGCTGCGGCCCGAGAGAACTTCCCCAGGCGGATTTCAAAGTGCGGCCCTACGGTCGGTGGATCAAGCCGTCGATTCCACGGACCGAGGCTGTGAAGGCGCTGGCGGGCCGCCGGTTGCCGACACCGTAGGCGCTAGGGACGCCCCGGTCTGCTCGATCGCCTTCGTTGGCGAGCACACCGGCCCGCGTCGCCTGCCGGATGGCCGCAAGAAGTTCCCCGCGGTGATAACGGTGGCATCAGCCGCAAACAACGTGTCTGGTGTATTTCGCGACATGTGCCCGTCTCTCGCAACCGACGGCTGTTTCGGAAACTAGGCTCCCGCCCGTCTCACCGCTAGAACCATGTACCAACCGGTACAGGAGAATCATCATGGGCAAGGCATCGGATCTGCTGGTCAGCGCGTTGGAAGCCGAAGGTGTCAACACGATCTTCGGAATCCCGGGTGAAGAGAATCTGGACTTCCTGGACTCATTGACCCGATCCACCAAGATCAGACTGGTGCTGACACGCCATGAACAGGCGGCCGGCTTCATGGCGGCCACTTATGGCCGTTTTACCGGTAAGGCCGGGATCTGTCTCTCAACGCTGGGGCCGGGCGCAACGAATTTCACCACTGCCGCTGCGTACGCGACGCTCGGCGGCATGCCCATGATGATGATTACCGGCCAGAAACCGGTGAAGCGCTCGAAGCAAGGCCAGTTCCAGATTCTCGACGTGGTCGAGATGATGAGGCCCATCACGAAGTACGCACATCAAATCGTGTCGGCCGACAACATTCCCACCCGCGTCCGTGAAGCCCTGCGACAGGCGGAGGAGGAAAAGCCTGGCGCCGTCCATCTCGAGCTGCCCGAGGATGTCGCCGGCGAACCCACGCTGGAGCGTCCGGTCGCCGCCTCCTACGTGCGTCGCCCGATCGCGGAAGAGAAAGCGGTGCGGGCGGCCGTGGACCAGATTGCCAACGCTAAGTCTCCGATCATTGTGATCGGTGCCGGAGGGAACCGGAAGCTGACCAGCCGCATGTTGACCGAGATGGTCGAACGGTTTCGCATTCCTTTTGCCACAACGCAGCTCGGAAAGGGGGTCATCGACGAAGCTCATCCTTTGTTCATGGGATGTGCGGCGCTGTCGGCAGGCGACTTCGTGCACCGTGCGATCGAGAGCGCTGACGTGGTGATCAATGTCGGCCACGACGTGATCGAAAAACCTCCGTTCTTCATGCATCGCGGTGATGGGCCCGAGGAACGACCACACCAGTCGGATGTCGACCCGGTTCGCGTGGCCCGAGGCACCGCCGTCATCCATGTGAACTTCCGGTCTGCCGAGGTAGATCCTGTCTATTTCCCGCAAATCGAAGTGGTGGGTGACATCGCTAATTCCGTCTGGCGAATCAGCCGGCTGCTCGAACTTGAAGAGACATCTTGGGATTTCGATCGCATGGGTGCCATCAAGGCTCACCACGATGCCAGCATGGCTGAAGGCGAGGACGACAGCAGGTTCCCAATCTACCCGCAACGCCTGGTGCGAGACGTCCGAAGCGTCATGCCCGATGACGGGATCGTGTGTCTGGACAACGGGGTCTACAAGATCTGGTTCGCCCGCAACTACCGCGCCCGCGGCCCGAACACCGTGCTCCTCGACAATGCCCTAGCGACCATGGGTGCAGGATTACCGTCAGCCATGGCCGCCCACCTCGTCCATCCCGACCGCAAGGTGTTGGCCATCTGTGGTGATGGAGGGTTCATGATGAACTCGCAGGAAATTGAGACTGCGGTTCGCCTGAAAATGGATTTGACCTGTCTGATCCTCAATGACGGTGCCTACGGGATGATCCGTTGGAAACAAGCAAACATGGGCTTCTCGGACTGGGGCCTCGAGTACGGAAATCCTGATTTTCGCGCTTATGCGGAGAGTTACGGAGCCGCCGGACATCGCATCGCGAGCGTCGAGGAACTCGCCCCCCTGCTCGCGGCATGCTTGTCCAGCCAGGGAGTACATTTGATCGATTGCCCTGTCGATTACTCTGAGAATGACCAGATCCTGAACCACCACATTCAGGAGCAGAGTGCGGCCATCGGGACATGATCACCGGGGCGATCGCCGACTCTCCGGATATCCGGATTGCGGGCATTCGTGCCCGCGTCTTTCCGCGGTGAATCGGGGCCACAAAACATCCATCTCCGGATCTCGACGGTTTCGAAGCCCGGCCGGGCCGAGACCCAATTTCAGCTTGAGAGGAAGTTCCGATGAATGCCACGGCGCGGCCGCCAGTCCCGTTTGAGAACTGGACCATCACCAAACCCGCCAGGCGCGGCCGCAAGGGAGTCGTGGTCGCACAGGAAGCCGAAGCTGCGGGGATCGGCGCGGACATGTTCGAAAGCGGCGGAAACGCAGTCGATGCGGCCATCGCAACCGCGCTCGCGCTGTCCGTCACTGAGCCGTGGATGAGTGGGCTGGGTGGTGGCGGCTTCATGGTTGCCTACATCGCTTCAGAGCACGCCGTGAAGGTCATCGACTTCGGCATGGTCGCCCCCGGCCAGCTCGATCCGTCCGACTACCCGCTGACCGGTTCCCAGGGGGCCGAGATGTTCGGATGGCCGCAGGTAGAGGACGACGCCAACATTCACGGCCCCAAATCGATCGCAGTCCCGGGCGCTGTCGCGGGCTACGGGCTGGCGGCTGCGACTTTCGGGCGCAAGTCATGGTCTGATCTCGTTGACCCCGCCGTCGAACTCGCGGATCGGGGCCACCGCGTGACATGGTGGACCACCCTTCAGGTTGCTGCGGAGGCCAGTTTGCTGGCCCGGTATCCGGCTTCCGGAACCGTCTGGCTGCCCGGCGGATTTCCGCCGTCGATGCTCCCGGAGACGACGACGTCAGTTCTCTCGATGCAGGCCCTGGCGCAATCATTGCGGGTGCTGGCCGACGAGGGCCCGCGGAGCCTCTATGAAGGAACGCTCGCCCGGTCGGTGGCAGCCGACGTGAAAGCAGCGGGCGGGTACCTGTCAGAGGCAGACCTTGCGGCGTATGCCGCCCGACTCACGGAGCCGCTCCAGCTGGCACGCGGGGAAGCGGTCTATCATCTACCTCGAGGACTGACCGCCGGGCCGACGTTTGCGCAGGCCCTGTCGCAACTTCCGGCGTTCGATTCGCGCGAGCCGGACGCCGTTACCTACCGCGCCTACGCCAAAGCGCTGGTCGATGCCTATCGAGGCAGACTCGAAAGCCTGGGGCATGCCGGTGACGACGGTAGCCAGAGCTGCACAACCCATGTCTCCGCAGCCGACGCCGACGGCAACCTCGTCATGCTGACCACTACCCTGCTATCTCCCTTCGGATCGCGAATGGTGCTGCCGGGCAGCGGAATCCTGATGAACAACGGTATCAACTGGTTCGACCCGCGGCCGGGCAGGCCCAATTCGCTTGCTCCCGGCAAGCGTCCGCTTTCCAACATGTGCCCGATGGTGGCGACGCGAAATGGGGTGCCGTGGTTTGGATTTGGCGCTTCAGGCGGACGCAAGATCATGCCGGCAGTGTTTCAGCTCGCATCCTTCACGAACGATTTCGGCATGGACCTGGAAACCGCCCTTGCCCATCCAAGGCTCGACGCCAGCAACATCGACACGCTGGTTCATGATGAGCGCCTCGACACCGCCGTGGCCGCGGCGATCAATGCCGTCGCCCCATCGACTCCCTGGGGCCCAACCTCGTTTCCTTCCATGTACGCCAATCCTTCCGGCGTGGCGATCACGGTCGACGGGGAGTGTCTCGGCGCCGTGCATCCGTATTCACCGGTCAGCGGTGTGGCGGCGGCATAGGTTTCACGCACGCCGCCAACAAGAAACGTGCACCTCGACCCGCATTCACTCCATTCACCCGACCAGGTCCCGTTAGACTGGCGTTCGCGCGGGCCGCGCTTCCGGTAATCCGCGTGTATAAGTCCGGCCACACCCTCAGCGCCTGCGAGGCTGATCCCGCGCTCGTGAGTGCCGCAACCTTCATTCTTCGAGACGCCTTGCGATGATTCCCCGCTATGCCCGCGCCGAGATGACCCGCCTCTGGGAGCCGGAAACAAAGTTTTCGATCTGGCTCGAGATCGAGGCCCTAGCCTGCGAAAAGCAGGAACAGCTGGGCACCATCCCTCACGGTGTGGCCGAGAAGTTGCGACAGCGTGGACGCATCGATATCCCGCGCATCGACGCCATTGAGCAGGAGGTTCGCCATGACGTCGTTGCGTTCCTGACCAGCTTGGCCGAACAGGTTGGAGAAGAATCGCGCTTCGTGCATCACGGCATGACGTCGTCGGACGTTCTCGATACGTGCTTTGCCGTGCAGCTGACCCGAGCGGCCGATTTTCTGTTGAAGGATCTGGACGAACTCCTGATCGCCCTTCGCGCTCGAGCGCACGAGGCCAAGGACATGGTCTGCATCGGCCGCTCACACGGTATCCACGCCGAGCCGACCACCATGGGCCTCAAGTTCGCGCAGGCCTATGCGGAATTCGATCGGAACCGGGATCGGCTCCGATCGGCCCGGGAAGCTGTCGCGACATGCAAGATGTCTGGTGCCGTCGGTACTTATGCCTCGATCTCCCCGGAAGTCGAGGCACATGTCGCCAATCAGCTGGGGCTCGTACCCGAACCCGTTTCGACACAAGTCGTGCCGCGCGACCGACATGCCATGTACTTCGCAACGCTTGCCGTGATCGCGAGTTCGGTTGAGCGGGTTGCGACTGAGATCCGGCATTTGCAGCGGACCGAGGTGCGGGAAGTGGAGGAGGCGTTTTCCGAGAAGCAGAAAGGGAGCTCGGCAATGCCGCACAAACGAAACCCCGTGCTCTCAGAAAACCTGACCGGATTGGCCCGCCTCGTCCGCTCGATGGCGTTTCCCGCACTGGAGAACGTAGCCTTGTGGCACGAACGCGATATCTCGCATTCCTCGGTCGAGCGCATGATCGCCCCTGACGCCACGATCACGCTTGATTTCGCCCTGACCCGCTTAACAGATGTTATCAGGAACTTGGTGCTGTATCCGGAAAACATGCGAGCAAATCTCGGCCAGCTTGGCGGCCTGCATGCAAGCCAAGCGGTCCTGCTTGCGCTTGCCGAAGCAGGAGCCGCGCGAGAGGTCGCCTATCGCATTGTCCAGCGCAATGCGATGCGGGCATGGAGCAAGGAAGGAAGTTTCAGGGATCTGCTCAGCGGCGATCCCGAAGTGACCGCCTATCTCGCGCCAGAAGCATTGGCCGCAGCCTTTGACGATGCCCGACACGTGCGCAATGTCGACATCGTGTTCGAACGTGTATTCGGAGCCACCATCATTCCGACATGATCTCGGATTTCGCCTGATCCAGCAGGCGGTCCATCTCGGCGCGAATTTCACCCTCACTCTTGTGCATGCCAGCAGCTTCAAAATCGGCCTGCAGCTTCCGAACCACGTCAGCGTCGCCAGGCTCATCGAAATCGGCCTCTACCACTTCCTGCGCATAGCTCGCTCGCTCCGCTTCGGGGCGCCCCATGACCTCGGCAGCCCAAATTCCGAGCAGCTTGTTTCGCCGCGCGACCGCCCGAAACTGCAGCTGCTGGTCATGCGCGTACTTCTTCTCGGCCTCGTCCTTCCGATCATCGAACGTGGTCATGATTGCCCCCTCCCGCCAGGATTCTGAGGTGTAATCTCGGCATCCTTCGTTCCTGAAGTACTCGTAGCAATATTATGTAATACAAAACTAATTCCCTTCTCCCGCCACCGCAATGAACGTGCGACTGAGCTCATCAGCACGGCTGACTGTACGGCGCAATGGTCACGATGTCATCGCACCGCGGACGCCGCCCAAGCACCGCGATGGTTACGCTGCAAAGCCGGCACCGCGCCTGAAACACTGTGCTCCTGAGATGGCCGCTCCCGGTTCGCTGCGGGAGGGCTGCAGTGCTACCGCCCGGGCGAAGACGCCGTCGATGGTGGATCGCAAGCAACCGTTTCCATCTTCGCCGGAAGCGACAGCTCCAAGATCTTCAGGTCATCCGATGTGCCGATCTCGTTGTGCCGCATCCCGCCTGGGATGAACAGTGATTCGCCTTCCTCGAGCCGGATCGTATCTCCCGTTTCAAACTCGAGCTCCACCCATCCCTTCAGCGAGTAGATGAACTGACCTTCGCAATCGTGGTAGTGCCAGCCGGTTGGCTCCGTCATGCCACGAATTGCTGTCATGGTCTGGGCCCGCAGCTTCCCGAGACTGGCTTCCGTCACCCCCAAGTCCTGGTAGGTGAAGAAATCGCGCCGGCCCTCCACGCTCGGAGCAGTTTCCGGGGTAGCGTGCGCCAGCTTCTGGACTTGTCGGACATTAGACATCGGCATCTCCTTCAAGATGTCCGAAGTGTAACGGCCGATCGCGCCGTTGCCCAGAAAGATGGACGCAGGTTTCCGGGTTTCGCAGTGAGTTTGTCCGCAACGGTTCCCCGATCCGGCATCGCCGGACCGGCCGCGTGATCCTCGCGACTGCATTGGATACGATTCCGGGGAATCCCGTCCAGGTTTGGCCACGATGTGCACGCTTGCCCTGCTCTTGCGCCCTAATCACCGCTGGCCCGTGATCATCGGGGCTAATCGCGATGAACTCGCCTCGCGGGCATGGAAGCCTCCGGGCCGCCATTGGCCGGCCCGGCCTGCCGTACTCGGCGGCGTCGATCTGGAGAGGAACGGGACCTGGCTCGCCGTGAACGACGCCAACGTCATGGCGATGCTCCTCAATCGCCCCGTCCCGGACCCGCTCACACCCGGGTTTCGAACGCGCGGCGACCTGCCCTTGCTGGCGCTCGATCATGATTCGGCGATCGATGCGGCGTCGGCCGTCATGCAGCTGGACGCAGGGCAATGGAAACCGTTCAACCTCGTTATCGCAGACCGGAATACCGCCATTTGGATCCGGGCCCAAGGCACCTTGACCCAACATCAGTTTCCAACCGGTCTCTCGCTGCTCGCCAACGGTGAACTGAACGCAATGTCGCACGCGCGAATCGGCACTTACCACCCGTTATTCGAGCGCACTGCGGCGCCGGATCCGGACAGGGATCGCTGGCATGAATGGGCCCAGCTGCTTGGACGGACTCCGGTTCCCGGTGGCGCGCCCGATGCGGGCATGGTGATCCCCGTTGATCACCGAGGGTTCGGGACGGTTTCCAGCACCATGCTCGCGATTCCGGCCGATCCCGGCGCCCGCCCCGCCTGGAAATTCGCGCCCGGACCGCCCGATCAAAGCGAGTTCACCTCTGTCGCGACCGGGGGCTCCGGCCCGGGGCGCCGGGCGCCGCGTTGACTCGACCTCCCGATCGGCACATCTTCCCAGCTTGAGTCCGGCCAGAAGCCGACGAGCTTGTGGCAAACCTGTTCAGGGAACCATTCGATGCGTTACCTATGTCTCTTTGCGCTCGCGCTGGTACTTGCCACAACGGTCCCGGAAACTGCGACGGCCCAAACCGCCGCGTCTGGAAGCGAAACCATCGATCTTCGCCGCGAGAGCATGGCGGCGATGTGGCAGCGCCTTGATCGGCTGTCCGCACTGATCACGGAATCTCGGGCCGATGTCAGTGCGACCGGGGAACAGATCATCGTTCAGCCGGAACAGATGTCGCCCACGGAAGTCTACGCATTGGTCCACGGGACTGAGCCTTCCACCGATGCTCGCGATATCTCAGACCTCCTGGATCATGTGCGGACTCTCTGGCCGTCCAGCACCAACCGCGGGTGGCACGGGGCAACCCGGGCGGAACCGGTCATCTGGGTACTACCCGGAGTCTTTCAGCGGTACTTCGACGACACGATCAACGCTTCCGTCTCGCTGGTCGAGGCCCTGTCCAGTGATGACGGTCCCGCCGCACAGCGCTCCGTTTGTGAGCTAAGCCGCACATGCGGCCGCTGCCACTCGATCTTCCGGCGGGTTACCCACGGCGATCTCAAGGTGGAAGGCAACGGATGGACCGGCAATTACGCCGCCTGCCGAGGGGTCACGTTCTGATTGACGCCGCCGGGCAGCGACGACCGCAGACGGCCGTCGCCGAGTCCAGACGGTCCCTTAGTGGGCGCCGGTAGCCAACGAGGTTCGACAGCCGGCGAGTGCATCGCGCAGGCGCGATTCGTCGCCGGCGGCGGCGTAAGCACGCGCCGCCCGCCTGCCCTTTTCGATCTCGGGATCCACGAGGCTCGCATCGAGCTGCAGTTCGCCGATCCGTGTGCGCAACGCGGACATCAGCGCCACCGCAGCCCCTGAGTCGCTGGCCTCCGATGCGACTTCGGACACGCCCGCACACCAGGCAAGGTGTGCCGCATGTGCAGCAGTTTCCACCGCAGTCGCCAAACCCGGGGCGGTCATGAGAACCGTCCCCAGCACGGCACCGGCCAAGTGACGATACCCGCCGTTTGGCCCGGCTCCGCGCGGCTGCCGAATTTCCGGCAGCCTACGGGAGCTTGTCAAACCAGTCCTGAAGCGCATGGCCGATCTCATGGGGAGAATCCTCCTGGATGAAATGGCTGCCCTTGACCGTCACTTCCGTCTGGTTCCTCCAGGTACGGCAGAACTCGCGTTGGGGTCCCACCAAGATGGCGCCGGGTTCTGCATTCACGAAGAGCTTCGGGAAATCCGTCTTCGGCAGCCAGTCTGCGTACTCCTCGACGATTGCGCAGACATCGGCGGGTGTGCCGCCGACCGGAATCTCGCGCGGCCAGGTGAGCGTCGGACGGCGTGACTCGCCTGGCTGGACGAAGGGACGGCGGTAAACCGCCATTTCCGCGTCGGACATCTTTCGCAGCACGGAACCGGGCAACACACGCTCGACAAACAGGTTGCGGTCCAGAATGAGCTCCTCCCCCTTCGGCGAGCGGAAGCCCTGAAAGATTCCCCGCGAAGCTTCGGGCCACTCGTCCCAGTCCACGGTACGGACGATCGCCTCCATGTAGGCGATACCGCGAACGGCCCCGGGATACCGGGCCGCCCAGTGGAAGCCGAGTGCCGAGCCCCAGTCATGCACCACGAGCGTGAGGCGACCACCGATACCCAACGCCTCGATGAAGCCGTCCACGTACTTACGGTGATCCCGAAATCGGTAGGTGCCCGGCCCGGTCTCTGGCAGCGGATCCGAATCCCCCATCCCGACTAGGTCCGGCGCCAGGCACCGTGCCCGATCTGACAGGTGCGGGACGATGTTTCTCCAAAGGTAGGCAGACGTGGGGTTCCCGTGCAGGAACAGGACCGGATCACCGCTTCCTTCGTCGACGTACGCCAGTTCCAGATCCGCAACCTTGATGCGCTTCTTGGGCAGTTCCTTGCTGGCAATCTCGTTCACAGCAGCCATGGATCCGTCAGCCTCCGACAAACGCGGGCGCTCGCTTTTCGGCAAACGCCGAAACGCCCTCAATGCCGTCAGGACTCTGGACCGCCCGGGAAATTTCGCGCGATTCCGCATCCATCTGACTTTCAAGTGTCCCGCCGGCCGAAGCCAGCAAGAGACGCTTGACTGCCCCGTACGCCTCGGTGGGACCGGTCGCCAGATGCTCGACCTCCCGAGCCACCTCTGCATCGAGCCGGGCGTCATCGCAGACACGGTCGATCATGTTCATCGCCAATGCCTCTTCAGCCGTAAAGCGACGATTCGTCAACATGAGCTCGCGCGCCCGTCGAAGCCCCACGAGCCGAGGCAGGAAGTACGTCGAGCTCCCGTCGGGAGACAATCCGGCAGCGGTATAGGCCAGGGAGAACTTCACTGAGCGGGCTGCGAACACCAGGTCGCAACTCATCGCCAGCGACAGTCCGCCGCCCGCGGCAGTTCCCTGAATCTTGCATACGACCGGTGCTGCCATGCGGTTGAAGTGGGAAATTGCGCCATGGAGATAGGTGGTCATTCGGAGAATTTCCGTTCCTAGCTCAGAGCGCTGCTCACGGAAACTGACGAAATGCTTGAGGTCACCGCCGGCGCAGAACATGGGCCCCCGAGCCTCCAGCAGCAGCACCCTGACCTGCGGATCGCCCGCCGCCGCCACGGCCGCGTCGTACAACTCCTTCGTGGTATCGAGATCCAGAGCGTTTGCCTCGTCAGGCCGGTTCAGCATGATGTGGCCAACCGCACCCTCTCTCTCGTACAAGACTTTACGGTCTCCCATATTCCTGATTCCTCTTGTGAATGAACATGAAGCGACAGCGGGGTGGATGCGCACCAACCTACCAAGGCTCGGCCCAGGGTCGCAGGTCGAACTCGAAACTCCACGCGCTCCGGGGCTGCTTATGCACTGACCAGTAAACCTCCGCAATGTCCTCCGGGTCCAGCACATTGGGCTTCAATGGACGGGTCTCGAGCAGGTCCTGGCGGTGCTCGCGAATGAATGCCGTGTCGATGGGCCCATCGATCACTGGATGCGCCACGTGGATTCCCTGCGGACCAAGTTCCCGCGCCATGGACTGCGCCAGCGCCCGCAATGCAAATTTGGCACCGGCAAATGCCGCAAAGCCGCTGCCGCCGCGTAGCGAAGCGGTCGCTCCAGTGAAGAAAATGCTTCCCGACCGGCGAGGCACCATGTGACGCGCGGCTTCGCGACCTGTCAGAAACCCTGCGTACGCGGCCAGTTCCCAGATCTTTCGGTAGACGCGGCCGGTTGTCTCGACGATCGGGTATTGGACATTGGGCCCAATATTGAACACCACCACCGAGAGCGGTCCGATGTCGCGCTCGACATCTGCGAACAACGTGACCACCTGATCCTCGATTCGAGGGTCGAGCGCGAACGGATGAACGGCCAGGTCCTCCGAGCGCATCCGCTCCACCAGACCAGTCAGCCGAACCAGCTTCCGCCGAGTCACGACGGCCGTGTAGCCGCCGCGTGCAAAGCGGGTTGCCACCGCGCCGCCGGTGGCGTCGCCGGCACCTACCACCAGAATCACTTCCCGAGCATCAGCTCGAATCATCAATCTGTCTCCAGGCCACAACGTGCAAAGCCGCCTGGCAAGGGTGCCCGTGAAACCCCCTCGTCCGCAACGGTTTATGCTCCTCGGGAAAATGGCCAATCTGATCCACCCGCGAACCCGCCGGCGGGGCATTGGCGGGCTCCTGGCGGTCATGTTCGCCGGCCTGACTCCTGAAGCCGGCACCGCGGAGACATGGCCGGTGGAACCGGTGGAGGTGACTCCGCCGCTTTGCAACCGATTTCAGCACAACGGCATGCTTGCATGCACCAACATCGTGGAAGTCGTGGTACGAATTCCCGATGCCGCCAGCGATCCCGGCTTGGTGAGTTGCGTGCTGTATTCGGAAGAACAGCAGGTGCTCGGCACCGGAGAAGCGATTCTGCGCCCGCCAGAAGGCAGGCTCTGGGTCGTGCTGCGTGCACGAGCCCGGTTCGGCGTTACCACACTGCATGCCCGGACAGTCTGTACAATCCGGCCTCCCTATTGGGTCCGCGAATGAAGCAGCCGATCTGGACAGGCTGATTCGGCGACACCTTCACCATTCGGAGGACCGCGAGCGAGGCCGGCCGTGAGTGAGGTCACGCCGAGCGTGGGTCGGCCTTCTGCCGACCGGTGCAGATGCCGCCCTCAGCGCTGGTTTGACGTCCAGAACAAATGGTGGATACTGCGATCCGTCCAGTGAATCGCCGGCTATGGCTCAGGCTGATTTCGCTGATTGCTCCGTTCAGTCTCGATGGTTTGGATTGCTGGCCATGCACGCGGTCATTCGTACAGGCGGAAAACAGTACAGAGTTGCCCCGGGGGACGTGGTCACCGTGGACCGCCTCGTGGACGATGCCGGTGCAACGGTCACGTTCGATGAAGTTCTGATGGTGTCAGACGGCGAACGCTCGATAGTTGGTACTCCGCTGCTGGAAAACGCCAGTGTTACCGGAACCGTGGCGGAGCAGATGCGCTCACCGCGGGTGATCGTGTTCAAAAAGAAGCGCCGCAAGCACCACCGCAAGCGCAATGGACATCGGCAGCGCTTGACGGTCGTCCGCATCACCGATATCAACGTGAACGTGCAAAAGCACGGGGAACCGGCCAAGCCGGAAGGCGATTCCGCCGCTGCAACCGCGTCCGAGGACGTCGCACCCGCGGCCGGCGATGCGTCCGTCGATAATTCAGAGTAGGGAGCGCGCAGCATGGCCCATAAGAAAGCAGGCGGATCCTCACGCAACGGCCGGGATTCTGCCGGACGCAGGCTCGGAGTGAAGAAGTACGGTGGCGAACGCGTCCGTGCAGGGAACATCATCGTTCGCCAGCGCGGAACTAGGTTCCACCCTGGTGCCGGTGTCGGCATCGGCAAGGACCACACGCTATTCGCCCTGTCCGACGGACAGGTCGTGTTTCGCACAAAGAGCGGCGGTCGATCGTACGTCTCGGTCGACGCCGGCACCGCCTGAGGCACACTCGCCCGACATTGCGGTCGGCGCTGCTGAGCCGCGTCGCACCATCTTCGATTCCGGTGTTGCAACGCGCGATTGCGCCCCCGACCTCCCCGTCAGTAATGCCAGGGCGCCCGGGTTTCGGGAGCCTGTCAGCTTGCACATCGACGCTCGCTGCCTGACACTTGCCCAAGTTTCCTTCGCCTACACCCTCCGAGCGGTACATCTGGAACATGTCCAGCATGGATCTGCCTGCCATCAACGGGATGGAGGGGTTCGACCGCCATGAGCCGTTTCCTTGATCAGGCGAAGATCTTTGTTCGTTCCGGCGACGGCGGCAACGGATGCGTGAGTTTTCGGCGCGAGAAGTACGTCGAGTACGGGGGTCCCGATGGCGGCGACGGCGGCCGTGGTGGCAGCATCGAAGCCGAGGCCGTCGGATCTGCCAACACGCTCATCGACTTCCGATATCGCCAGCACTACCGCGCCCAGCGAGGCATCGATGGCGCGGGTCGGAAGCGTACCGGCGCGAATGCCCCGAACCTCCTGCTCAAGGTGCCCGTCGGCACCGAGATTCTCACCGATACCGGCGAGCGCCTGGTCGACCTCACGCGAGCCGGAGAGCGGCACGTCCTGATCGAGGGAGGTGCCGGAGGGCGCGGGAACACTCGCTTCAGGACGTCGAGCAATCGAGCGCCCCGAATTGCCACCAAGGGCGGCCCGGGGCGCGAAATGTGGCTCCGTCTTCGTTTGAAACTGCTGGCCGATGCAGGGCTTGTCGGTCTCCCCAACGCCGGCAAGTCCACGTTTTTGGGCTCGGTGTCCCGCGCCCATCCACGCGTCGGCGCCCACCCTTTCACCACCCTGACTCCGACCCTGGGCGTGGTCCGCCATGATCTTGACCGCGAGTTCGTACTGGCGGACATCCCGGGCTTGATCGAGGGCGCACATCACGGAGCAGGACTCGGGGATCGATTTCTCGGGCATGTCGAACGCTGCGCGGTCCTGCTCCATTTGGTCGATGCGGCGGGGAATGATGCCGGGTCTGCGTATCGGACGATCCGTCATGAGCTAGACCAGTACGGCGCCGGGCTGGCCGAGAAACCCGAAGTCGTGGCCCTCAGCAAGACGGATGCTGTCGAGCAAGAGGACCTCGACCGACAGTGTGCGAGCCTGGCCGAGGCGGCTGGCCGCCCGGTGCTCAGGCTGTCTGCGCTGTCGCGGCAAGGCGTCGACGAAGCTGTGGCCGTGCTCGCCACGCACGTGAGCGACGTGCGCTCCGCACGGGCCGGAGGCAGCACGTGAGTGCCGTCTCGCCCCTGGAGGGGGCGCAGCGCGTCGTCATCAAGGTCGGCTCGGTTCTCGTAGCTGACACCGCGACAGGGGCGATCCAAGAGACCTGGCTCAACGCGCTGGCCCGCGATGCGGCGATCCTTCGCGAGCGGGGACGGCAGGTGCTGATCGTGTCGTCAGGGGCCGCCGCTGCAGGCCGGGCGTTTCTCCCGCCGGACGTGCACCTCCGACGCATCGATGAACGGCAGGCCGCCAGCGCGGTTGGTCAGATCGCCCTACTGAATGCCTGGCGCAACGCGTTCCAGTCCTGCGGCTTCACCGTGGCGCAGGTTCTCATCGGTCATGACGATCTGGAGGAACGCCGGAATTCCCTGAATGCTCGGGCGACACTCGAGATGTTGTTGCGGCTCGGCATCGTTCCCGTGATCAACGAAAACGATACCGTCGCAACCCGTGAACTCCGTTACGGCGACAACGATCGCCTGGGTGCCCGCATCGCCCAATTGGTGAGTGCGCACGCGCTGGTGATGCTGTCCAGTACAGACGGGCTGTACACTGCCGATCCAGAACTTGACCAAAACGCGAGACATATCCCCGAAGTTTCTGCGATTACATCCGAAATCGAATCGATGGCAGGCGAAAGTACGACGGACAGCGGCTCCGGTGGAATGGTCACTAAACTGCAGGCGGCCCGCATTGTCACGGCGGCCGGCTGCTCGATGGCTATTGCCGATGGCCGCGAGCCCGGGGCTCTCGGGGCGCTCCTGAACGGCGCCCGCGCCACCTGGTTCCTCGCCACCGGATCACCGCGCTCCGCCCGCAAGCGCTGGATTGCCAGTCAGTTGGATGCAGCCGGCATCGTGACGATCGACCCCGGTGCGGCGGCGGCGCTCAGAAGTGGCCGCAGTCTCCTGCCGGCAGGGGTGACTCAAGTGACCGGCCAGTTCGAGAAGGGGGAGCTGATCCTGATCAAGGATGCTGCCGGCAATCTTCTAGGCCGTGGCCTGGCATCGTACCCGGCGGCGGATGCGGCGCGGATCATCGGTCATCGGAGCGATGAGATCGAGCCGATTCTCGGTTATCGTTGGCGGGACGAACTCGTCCATCGAGACGACCTTGTATTGGGCCCGGAGGCCTCCTGAGCATGAATCGAGAGGTTGCACCGGTTCGCGCAGCGCCCGTCGGGGAGGACACCGTACGCACGATGATGGCCGAGCTGGCCGCAGCGGCCCGTGCTGCTGCCGGAGCCCTGGCCCGTACCTCGACCGAGGCCAAGAACGATGCCCTCAGGGCAGCCGCGGGTGCCATCCGCCAACGCCGGGAGCACATCCTGGCTGCAAACGCCCGGGATGTTGAAGAAGCGTCCGGGCTCACGGACGCCTTGGTCGACCGGCTCCGCCTCGACGACGACCGGGTCGAAGGGATCGCGGCCAGCTTGGAGCAGGTGGCGGCCCTGCCGGATCCGGTGGGGAGCGAGGCAGCTCGCTGGTTCAACGAAGCGAACGGACTGGATATCGCGCGCGTGCGCGTGCCGCTCGGCGTAATCGGCATCATCTATGAATCGCGTCCGAACGTGACCGCTGACGCGGGAGCACTCTGTCTGAAGTCGGGGAACGCCGTCATCCTGCGGGGCGGATCGGAGAGCTTCCATTCCAGCAGCGCGCTTGTGGAGGCGCTTGGCGTGGGTCTGCGAACCGGCGGGATCGACCCGGCCGCCGTCCAGATGGTGCCGACGACGGATCGGGCAGCTGCCGGCCTTCTCATTACCGAATCGCAATGGATCGACGTGGTGGTGCCGCGGGGCGGACCCTCGTTGATCGAGCGGGTGCAGCGCGAGAGCCGCGTGCCCGTCCTCGCCCACCTGGAAGGTCTGTGCCACACCTACATTGATCGCGCGGCAGATCCTGTGATGGCTGCGGAAATCGTTCACAACGGCAAGATGCGGCGCACATCGGTGTGCGGAGCGACCGAAACGGTGCTATGCCACCGTGACGCTTCCAGTGGGACGCTCGCTCAGGTTGTCGGCCGACTGTTGGACAGTGGCTGCGAAGTACGCGGGGACACGGAAGTCCAGCGGTTGGATTCCCGCGTTGTGCCGGCCGTCGCTACCGACTGGGATACCGAATACCTGGACGCCATCGTCTCGGTCCGCGTGGTCGACGATCTCGAGGCGGCGATCGAGCACATCCACCGCCACGGCTCCGACCATACCGACGCGATCGTCACCGCCGACCGGAGAGCGGCCGAGCGCTTCCTGCAGGAAGTGGACAGTGCAATTGTCCTTCACAACGCCTCGACTCAGTTCGCCGACGGTGGTGAGTTCGGCATGGGGGCCGAGATTGGCATTTCGACGGGCCGGCTCCATGCCCGTGGCCCGGTGGGATTGGAACAGCTCACCACCTTCAAGTACGTGGTCCGAGGGCAAGGCGGAGTGCGTCCCTGAACAGGAGCGTCTCACTCGCCCGGAGGCGTGGCCAACGCATTGGGCTCCTCGGCGGTTCCTTCAACCCGGCGCACGCCGGCCATCGCTGGATCAGCACGCAGGCCCTTGCCCGATTGGCGCTCGACGAGGTGTGGTGGCTGGTTTCCCCTCAGAACCCGCACAAGAAGTCTGAAGGCATGCAGCCCTTCACCGAACGCGTGAAGGCCGCCCGAGAAGTCGCCGACCACCCGCGGATTCTCGTCAGCGATCTCGAAGACAGGCTGGGTACCATCCGCACCCATGCCACGCTGGCCCGGTTGCGCAGGCGCCTTCCTGGCGCCCGCTTGGTATGGCTCATGGGAGGGGATCTTCCTGCTTCGATTCACCTTTGGGAGCACTGGCGCCGCATCTTTCGGACGACGGGCATTGCAGTGCTTGCGCGCCCGCCATATGCTCGTCCTGCTTTGACGAGCATGGCGTTCAGACGATATCGAATGGCTCGGGTGCGGTCCGCGTTGAGCGTCACGCTGGCCTCGCGACGCCCTCCCGCATGGACATACCTGGAGGGACGCAGACATCCCGCCTCCGGTACGGCGCTCCGGGCGCAACGCCGATCTTCCGTGCCGCCCGATCATCCATGAATCAACCGGCACCCTCACCTGCTTCGCAACCGGGAAGCATTGAGCTGCAAGATCTCATCACCGAGACGCTTCGGGACGGTTCGGCCGAAGACATCGTGAGCATCGATCTGACCGGCAAGTCGTCCATCGCCGATTGCATGATCATTGCAAGTGGTCGTTCCACCCGTCATGTTGGGGCCCTTGCCGAACGGCTGTCGCTGGCCCTGAAACACTCCGGGGCACCCCGCCTGGCAATCGAAGGCGAGCGCCAGGCTGACTGGGTACTGGTCGACGTGGGCGACGTGATCGTCCACCTTTTCCGCGAGGAAACGAGACTGTTTTACAACCTGGAGAAGATGTGGAGCGCGCTACCCGCCGACACCGGAACCGGCGCCTGATCCTTGTTTCCTGACGCTGGCCAGAGGCCGGCCCCGCTGGTTCTCTGCATTCTGGATGGGTGGGGGCATCGAACCGCTCTGGTGGGCAATGCCATCCGGCAGGCCCACACCCCCGTGCTCGACCACCTGACTGCGCAGGGGCGAAGCGGGTTGCTCCACGCTTCCGGACCGGCGGTCGGCCTCCCCCCGGGGCAGATGGGGAACTCGGAAGTCGGCCACATGTCGATCGGTGCTGGCCGGACGATCCCGCAGGATTTGCCAAGAATCGATGCGGCGCTCGCGGACGGGACGCTGGCCAGTCATCCACTGCTCACCAGTCTGATCGACGCGACCCTCCAGTCAGGAGGCGCATGCCATGTTCTGGGTCTGCTCTCCCCAGGCGGTGTGCACTCTCATCAGACCCATATCGCCGCCCTGTGCGGGATCATCGCGGGACGCGGCGTACCCGTCCATCTGCATGCATTTCTCGACGGCCGCGACGTGCCGCCCCACAGTGCCCCTGAACATCTCCGGAGATTCCGACAGTCGGTCCGGGGGGTCCCCGCGACCGCCATCGCCACTGTCGCCGGCCGTTACTGGGCGATGGACCGGGACCATCGCTGGGACCGGACAGAACGTGCCTGGCAGGCCATTGCCCGCGGGATCGGGCACTCCCATCCCGCAGCTGAGGCCGCGCTTGACGCGGCCGCCAAAGGACAGATCGGCGATGAATTCGTCGAGCCGGTGGTCATCGAGGGGTACGACGGCATTCGGAACGGCGATTCGCTGCTGCTGGCGAATTTCCGTGCCGACCGGGTCCGGCAACTCATGGCAGCCCTGATCGATCCCAAGTTTGACGCCTTCCCGGTTGAGCGTTTCCGGTACGCTTCGGGCGTTACCCTGACGCCGTGTTCCAGTCATCTGGAACGGCTTGCCCAACCGCTGTTTCCGGCCATGACCCCCGAAGACACGCTGGGCGAAACCGTCGCACGGGCTGGTCTGCGCCAGCTCCGCATTGCCGAGACGGAGAAGTACGCGCACGTCACGTATTTCCTCAACGGCGGACGGGAAGAGCCGTTCGAACGCGAGGCGCGGATCCTCATCGACTCGCCGAAGGTAGCCACCTACGACACGAAGCCCGAGATGTCTGCCGCTCAGGTCACGACGCAGCTCGTTCAAGCGATCGAAGACCGCCGCTTCGACATCGCCGTGGTGAACTACGCGAATGCCGACATGGTGGGACATACGGGCGACCTCGTGGCAGCCGTCGCCGCGGTCGAAGCGGTGGACGAGCAGCTTGGGCGCGTCGCGACGGCGCTAGCTGGTGCCGCCGGCAGACTCCTGCTGACAGCAGATCACGGGAATGCCGAGCAGATGGGCACGCCGTCGTCCCCGCAGACGTCCCACACCACCAATCCCGTGCCGGTGCTGCTGCACGGCGGCGCCGGTCCGGGCCCGAGGCTGGCGGATGGCACCCTGGCCGACCTCGCGCCCACCGCGCTACGTTTGCTCGGGATCGACATTCCGTCCTCGATGCGGGGCACTCCGCTGGTTGACCTGCGGGTCACCTCCGGCTAATTCCGGCACGCGGCTCTGCGCAGCCGTCGACCCGCGAGGCACGGCTATGGGTCCAGCCGATGACCTGAGGACCGCCTCTTCACCCCTATCTTCCGCTTCGGAGGGCCTTCGTGTCTCTATTTGAACTCAACAAGATTGCCGGGGCGCTGCTTGCTGCGTGTCTCACCGCCGGGGTCGCCGTCACCATCAGCAATCTTGTCTACCCGGAGCCACACGTACCCGAGGTTCTCCTTGCCGTGCCCGCGTCGGAAGATAGCCCGGCCCCATCCGCCGATGCGCCGGCGACACCGCAAGTTGTCCCAATCGCCGCCCGGCTGGCAGCCGCCGATCCCGCCAAGGGCGAACGCGAGGCCAGGAAGTGCTCAGCCTGTCACACCTTTGGCTCCGGGGAGCCCCACCGGGTCGGTCCCAACCTGTACGGCCTGGTCAACCGGCCGATGGCCGCAAGCGAGGACTTCTTGTACTCCTTGGGCATGGCCGCCCAGGAAGGCTCGTGGAGCTACGATGACCTCGACGCGTTCCTCGCGGGCCCCCAGGCGTACGTACCCGGCACCAGCATGGCCTTTGCCGGTGTCCGGGACCCCGACGCGCGCGCCGCTATCATCGCGTGGCTACGGCTCCAAGCCGACACGCCGGCCCCGCTCCCGACCCCTTGATGATCCCCGTCCATGCGCTCCACCCTGCCCCGCCTGTGCCTCGGCGCACTGACCTGCCTGCTTCTCGGGTCGTTCGCCGCCCGGGCCGACGACACCGTCACCACGCACGCGCTGTCCCTCTTCGGTGAACCCAAGTACGACGCCGCATTCACGCATTTCGAGTACGCCAACCCGGACGCCCCCAAGGGCGGAACCGTCCGACTGTCAGCAGATCGGACATTCGACACGCTCAATCCCTTCACCCTAAAGGGAATCACCGGCGCCGGCGCCGCGCTGATCTACGACAGCCTTACCTACGGAACCGAGGATGAGCCTTTCACCCAGTACGGCTTGCTGGCCGAAGCCATCACGGTCGGACCTGACAACGGCTGGGTCGAGTACACGCTGCGGGAAAAGGCCCGCTGGCACGACGGCGTGCCGATCACGCCGGCCGACGTGGTGTGGACGTTCAACACCCTGATGACCGACGGACATCCGTTCTACGCCAAGTACTACGAGGACGTGACCAACGTCGAAGCCACCGGCCCGCGAAAGGTAAGGTTCACGTTTTCTCCCGGGGTCAACCGGGAACTCGCCCTGATCGTCGGCGAATTTGATGTCCTCCCGAGACACTACTGGGAGGAACGCGACTTCGCCGCGACCACGCTCGACCCCCCGCTGGGCAGCGGGCCGTACCGGTTTGCCGCGGTCGATCCGGGGCGGTCGATCGAGTACGAGCGCGTACCGGATTATTGGGGGAAGGAATTGCCGGTGAACGTGGGCCGCCACAATTTCGATCGCATCCGGTACGACTACTATCGCGACGCCAACGTCATGATCGAGGCCCTGAAAGCGGGCGAGTACGATTTCCGGGCCGAGAACATCGCCAAGGAATGGGCGACCGCCTACGACACCGACGCGGTCAGGGAAGGCCTGCTGATCCGGCGTACCGTCGACCACGAGCTGCCGACCGGCATGCAGGGCTACGTGTTCAACGTTCGGCGAAAAGTGTTTCAGAATCCGGTGATTCGACGGGCCCTCGCCTTCGCTTTCGATTTCGAGTGGACGAACCAGACGCTCTTCTACGGACAGTACGACAGGACGGAAAGCTACTTCTCGAATTCCGAACTGGCGTCACGCGGCATGCCCTCCCCGGCCGAGACCGCCCTCCTCGAACCCCATCGCGCCGCGCTCCCGGCCGAGGTGTTCGGGCCTGCCTACCGCGCACCCTCGACGGACGGATCGGGCAACAACCGTGCGAACCTCCGAATCGCGCAGCAATTGCTGCGCGAAGCCGGATACCGGGTGGAAGGACAGACCCTCGTGGATCCCGACGGCGAGTCTGTCGAGTTCGAGATTCTCCTGGGCTCGCCGGCGTTCGAACGCATCACCTCGCCGTTCGTCAACAACCTCGAGCGCCTGGGCATCCGCGCTTCCATCCGAATCGTCGACCGGGCCCAGTACGAGAACCGGCTGCGGGAATTCGACTACGACATGATGGTGATGGCGAGGGGCCAGTCGTTCTCGCCCGGCAATGAGCAGCGGGACTTCTGGACGTCGGCCGCGGCCGACACGTCCGGGAGCGGCAACTACCCGGGCATCGCCGATCCGATCGTCGACCAGCTCGTGGAGGCCATCATCCGGGCGCCGGACCGTGACGCCCAGATTGCGGCGACCCGGGCCATGGACCGTGTCCTCCTGCACAACCACTACGTGGTCCCCCACTGGCACATCTCGAAATTCCGACTGGTGTACTGGGACCGCTTCGGGATCCCCGAAATCACGCCCCGCTACGGCCTGGGTTTTCCCTCCACCTGGTGGTACGACCCCGGCCGCGCGTCACGAGACGGCATGCCCGCTGACTAGCCGCCGATGATCACCTACCTCATTCGGCGTTTGGTGCTCATGGTCCCAACGCTGTTCGGGATTATGGTGGTCAACTTCGTGATCATTCAGTTCGCGCCGGGCGGCCCGGTCGAGAGCATGATCGCCCAGATTCAGGGCATCGGTGGGGACGCCACGGAACGGTTTGCCGGGGGCGGCCGTGAACAGCTGGATCCGACGGCGGCCAGCCGCGACACGGCGACCCCCTACCGCGGCGCGCAGGGACTCGACCCGGAACTGATCGCGCGAATCGAGCGCATGTACGGCTTTGACAAGCCGGCCCATGTGCGGTTCTTCGACATGATGGGCCGGTATCTCGTCTTCGACTTCGGCGAGAGCTTCTTCAGCGACCGCAGGGTTGTCGACCTGGTGCTCGACAAGCTGCCCGTATCGATTTCACTAGGTCTCTGGACCACGCTCCTTGTCTACCTCATCTCCATCCCGCTCGGCGTGGCCAAGGCAGTCCGCGACGGTTCCCCGTTCGATGTGTGGACCAGCGGGGTCGTGGTGGTCGGCAACGCGATTCCCGGTTTCCTGTTTGCCATTCTGCTGATCATCCTGTTCGCCGGCGGCCGGTACTTCGACTGGTTCCCGCTCCAGGGAATCACCTCTCCCGACTGGCGGGAACTGGGATGGGGGGCGCGGATCGCCGACTACCTGTGGCACATGGTCCTACCGGTTCTGTCGATGGTCATCGGCGGTTTCGCCGGCCTGGTCATGCTCACCAAGAATTCCTTCCTCGACCAGATCAACCAGCAGTACGTTCTTACCGCCCGCGCCAAGGGGCTCCACCAGCGACGCGTGCTCTACGGCCACGTCTTCCGGAACGCGATGCTGATTGTGATCGCCGGCTTTCCCGCCGCCTTCATCGGGATCCTGTTTACCGGAGCGCTGCTGACCGAGGTGATCTTCTCGCTGGATGGCCTTGGCCTGCTGGGATTCGAGGCGGCGATCAACCGCGACTACCCGGTGATGTTCGCCACCCTGTACTTCTTCACGCTGCTCGGCCTCATCATGAATATCATCGGCGACTTCACGATGACGGTGGTCGATCCGCGGATCGACTTCGAGCACCGCAATGTCTGAAACGGCCGTCATCGGTTCGGCGCCCGGTTCCGGGCGCGGGCTGGCCGGCCGCCGCTGGGCCAACTTCCGGCGGAATCGCCGCGGCTACGTCTCCATATGGATCATGGCCGTGCTGCTGCTGGCCACCCTCCCGGCCGAATTCATCGCCAACGACCGACCCCTGCTGGTGCACTTCCAGGACAACTACTACGTCCCGGTCCTGAAAGACTATCCGGAGACCGCGTTCGGCGGCGATTTCGCAACCACGGCGGACTACCGCGACCCGTACGTGCGCGATCTCATCCGCGCGGACGGCTGGACGATCTGGCCTCTCATCCCGTTCAGCTATCGGACCGTTGCTCTCGATCTCGGGCAGCCCGCCCCCTCGCCGCCATCGCCGGACAACTGGCTCGGCACCGACGATCAGGCCCGTGACGTCCTCGCACGCCTGATCTACGGCCTTCGCATTTCGATTCTGTTCGGCGTTGTCCTTACGGCGTTGTCCTCTTCCATCGGGATCGCCGCCGGTCTGGTGCAGGGGTATTTCGGCGGCCTGACCGACCTGCTTGGCCAGCGACTGATCGAGATCTGGAGCGGCCTCCCGGTGCTGTACCTCCTGATCATCCTGGCCAGCATCGTCACGCCCACCTTCTGGCTGCTCCTCTTCCTGCTGCTCCTTTTCAGCTGGATGGGATTGGTCGGCGTTGTCCGCGCGGAGGTCCTGCGCGCCCGCAACTTCGAGTACGTGAAGGCGGCAAGGGCACTCGGAATGAGCAATGCCCGCATCATGACTCGGCACGTACTGCCTAACGCGATGGTCTCCACGCTGACATTCCTGCCGTTCACGCTGGCGGGTTCTGTGACCATCCTGACGTCGCTGGACTTCCTCGGGTTCGGTCTGCCGCCGGGGTCGCCGTCGATCGGCGAACTCCTGAATCAGGGCAAGAACAATCTCCAGGCGCCATGGCTCGGTTTCACTGGATTTCTCGCGCTGGCGGTGCTCCTGTCGCTGCTGGTCTTCATCGGCGAGGCGGTCCGGGATGCCTTCGACCCGAGGAAGGTATTCCGGTGATGCCGGGAACGGCAGGCTGATGCTCCGTATCCAGGATCTTGCCGTCCGGTTCACGACCGAAGACGGACCGGTGGACGCGGTCCACGACGTGAGCCTGTCTCTGGCCCCGGGCGAAACGCTGGCGCTCGTCGGCGAATCCGGTTCCGGGAAGTCCGTCACGGCCCTGTCGGTGCTCGGGCTCCTGCCGTACCCGCGCGCCAGCCATCCGCGCGGATCGATCCGCCTGGAGGATGCGGAACTGCTGGGCGCTCCGGAAGAAACGCTGCGCCGCATCCGCGGCAACGACATCTCGATGATCTTCCAGGAACCGATGACCTCGCTCAATCCGCTCCACACGATCGTGCGGCAGGTGTCGGAACCTCTCATGCTGCACCAGCGGCTGTCGCGCGAAGCCGCCCGGGAGCAGGCTCGGAGGCTCCTCGAGCGAGTGGGCCTCGGGCAGGCCGACGCCCGACTGGACGCCTACCCGCACCAGCTTTCCGGTGGACAGCGCCAGCGCGTCATGATCGCGTGCGCCCTGGCCAACCGGCCGAAATTCCTGATCGCCGACGAACCGACGAGCGCCCTCGACGTGACGGTGCAGGAAGAGATTCTCGCTCTCATCGCGGAACTGCAGCGCGAGACCGGCATGGGCCTCCTGCTGATCACCCATGATCTCACGATCGTCCGCTCCGTCGCCCGCCGAACCGCCGTGATGCAGGCCGGGCGCATCGTTGAAACAGGGATAACCGACGATATCTTCCACCGGCCGCAGCACGCCTACACGCAAAGCCTGCTTGCCAACCAACCGGGTGTCCGGCCCACGCCGTCGGCGGATGGCGCCACTTCGGAGCCGCTGCTGGAAGTGCGCGAACTGCGGGTCCACTACCCCATCCGCAAGGGCATCCTGCGCCGCACCGTCGGGCACGTGAAAGCCGTCGACGGGATCGACCTGTCGCTGACGCCGGGCCGCACCCTGGGGGTGGTCGGTGAATCCGGTTGCGGCAAGACAACGCTCGGCCAGGCAGTCCTCCGACTGATTTCCAGCGAAGGCTCGATCCGATTCGATGGGAAGGCAATCGATGACCTTGGATGGGCTGAGCTACGGCCCCTTCGCTCGCGCATGCAGTTCGTGTTCCAGGACCCGTACGGCTCCCTCTCACCGCGCCTCTCCGTGTTCGGCATCGTGGCCGAGGGATTGTTCCTCAACCGAATCGTGGAGACGGCCGACGAGGCACGCCAACGGGTCGTCTCGGCGTTGGGCGAAGTCGGCCTGCCTGCCGACGTGATGGACCGGTATCCGCACGAATTCTCCGGCGGGCAACGCCAGCGCATCTCGATCGCGCGGGCGCTCGCCCTCACGCCACGGGTGCTGGTGCTGGACGAGCCCACCTCGGCGCTCGATCTTTCGGTTCAGGCCCAGATCGTAAGCCTCCTCAACGCGCTCCAAGCACGCCATCGCCTCGCGTATCTCTTCATCAGTCACGACCTGCGGGTGGTGCGCGCGATGGCGGACGAACTCCTCGTCATGCGCGCGGGAGTCGCGATTGAGCGGGGGCCTGCCGAACACGTGTTTCGCCATCCCGCCACGCAGTACACGCGACAGCTGCTGCGGGCGGCCCAGCTCGCGCCCGCCGAGGAAACCGCCACATGACCGAGCCGATCCGCGTCGCCTATTTCAGTATCGACGACCCGGTAGAACCCTGGCGGGACCTCTGCCGCACCCTCACCCCGCCCGTCCAGCTGCAGGCGTGGCCGGATGAGATCGTCGATCCTGCCGGCATCGAGGCCGCATTTGTGTGGCACGCGCCGGCCGGCATGTGGGCGGACCTGCCAAACCTTCGGTTTGTCCAAACGATTGGCACCGGGGTAGATCACCTGCTCGCGCATCCCCCGCCCCCCTCGGTCCTGCTGGCCCGCACCGTCGATCCGACGCTGACGGAACAAATGGTCGAGTACGCCCTGCTCGCCGTGCTTGCCTGCCACCGCAGCTTGCCCATCCACCTGCACCACCAGAGACAACGCGTCTGGGGTATTCCGCCCTACGCCGATACGACGACAACACCGGTGGGTGTCATGGGAACCGGTGAGATCGGCAGTGCCATCCTCAGACGGTTGACATCGCTGCAGTTCCCGCTCCGAGCCTGGTCACGCACCGGCCGGCTGGACATCGAGGGCGTGACCGCATTTGCCGGTCTCGACGGGCTCGCACCGTTTCTGGCGGACACCCGCATTCTGTTGTCGACCCTGCCGGCGACCGAAGAAACACGCGGATTGCTCAACGCTGACCGCTTGCGTCAACTTCCTGCAGGCGCTCACGTCATCAATCTCGGCCGCGGCAGCGCCGTGGTGGAACGTGATCTCCAAGCCTGCCTTGCTTCCGGACACCTGGGCTCCTGCTTTCTGGACGTGTTCGAGGAAGAACCCCTGCCCTCCGACAGCCCGCTCTGGCGGCATCCCGGCGTCATCGTCACGCCGCACGCGGCAGGGGTGAACTTCGCGACCCCCTACGCCGCCCGGCTGCTGGCCGATAATCTCCAGCGGGTCCGGGACGGACAGCCACCGTTGCACGGCATTTCGCCGGAGCGCGGCTACTAACCTCGGAAAGACGCAGCATGACGCCATCCACGACAAGCGACCCGTACTACGACAACCTTGAGACGCGTCCTCCCGACGTCCGTGAACGTGCGCAGTTTCAGGCCCTGCAGGCAGTCCTCCACAAGGCCATTGCCAGCGCCCCGGCTTGGTCCGAGCGTCTGGCGGGCATCGACCCTGACGGCGTGAACGATCGCGAGGCGCTCGCGTCCCTGCCCGTGCTGCGCAAGTCCGACCTGCCCCCGCTGCAGGAAGCGGCGGCGCCGTTCGGCGGCCTCGCCACCCGAGCGGCCGGCACCTTTCGACACGTCTTCGCCTCGCCCGGGCCGATCTACGAGCCCGGCCATACGGGGGATTTCTGGCGGATGGCCCGCGTAATGCACGCTGCCGGTTTCCGGCCGGGAGATCTCGTCTACAACACGTTCTCGTACCATTTCACGCCGGCTGGCTTCATGATGGAGCAAGGCGCGCACGCCATCGGCTGCGCCGTGTTCCCCGCGGGCATCGGCAACACCGACCTGCAGGTCGAGACCATCGCGTCGCTCCGGCCGAACCGGTACGCGGGAACACCGTCCTTCCTCGGCATTCTGCTGAAGGAGGGCGACAGCCGCGGCCTCGATCTCTCGTCGATCGAAAGTGGGATCGTTGGCGGCGAGGCGCTGACGGCCAGTCTTCGGGAACAATTCGATGCACGCGGTATCCGCGTGCTCCAGGGCTACGGCACCGCCGACGTCGGTCAGATCGCGTACGAAACGACACCCGGCGCCGGATTGGTGCTCGACGAAGACGTGATCGTTGAACTTGTCGAGCCCGGCGGCACCGAGCCGGTTCCCCACGGAGAAATCGGAGAGGTGGTAGTCACCTTGCTCAACCCCGACTACCCGATGATTCGTTTCGGGACGGGCGATCTCTCGAAGTTTCTCGACAGCCCCAGCCCGTGCGGCCGCACCGCGCCCCGCATTGCTGGCTGGCTGGGGCGCGCCGACCAGACGACCAAGGTCCGGGGCATGTTCGTGCATCCGGGGCAGGTGCAGGAAATCGCCAGGCGCCATCCCGAAGTCGGGCGCCTGCGTCTGATGATCGGCCGGGAGGACGATCGGGATACCGCTGTCCTTCAGGTTTCGCCACGCGCCGGGCAGTCGGCCCCGACGGACCAGATTTCGGAAACCGCGCGGGCCGTGCTTCGCGTCCGGGCCGACGTCAAGGTCGTGCCTGAGGACACCCTGCCGGACGATGGTCGACACATCGAAGACATCCGCGCGCATGACTGACCCAGCCGGGGTGTCACTCGACGCCCTAGCGGTCAGCGACCTGTCCTGCGTACGTGGCGAAAGAGAACTCTTCTCCGGCGTGTCGTTCGTGGTTCCAAGCGGGTGCGTCCTGCTCGTGACGGGCCCGAACGGCTCCGGCAAATCTTCGCTGCTCCGCATTCTGGCAGGCCTGCTGGACGCCGCGGACGGGAGTTACCGGCCGCCGGAACGCGGTGCCTTTACGCGTTCCGTGGGGTACCTGGGCCACGCCAACTCGGTGAAGATTCGGCTGACGGTGCGGGAGAATCTGTGGTTCTGGGCGCGACTGGCGCGCGCAGAGCCGACGGTAGAGCCGATTCTGCAGCGCGTCGGCCTCGGCCGTTTCATGGACATGCCGGCAGGCTGGCTCTCCGCCGGACAGCTGCGCCGTCTTGCCCTGTCACAGCTCATGATCGCGGACTCGCGTCTTTGGCTCCTTGACGAACCGGCCGCCAACCTGGACTCGGGTGGCGAAGCCGTGCTTCAGAAGGAACTCGCGCGCCACCGTTCCGCGGGCGGATGCGCCGTTGTGACATCTCCGACCGACATTGAGATGACGGACGTCCAACGATTTGAACTGGCCGGCCCATGACGTTCGTTCGTGCCGTCGTGGAACGAGACCTGAGGCTCTACATGCGCGGAGTCGTCGACCTCATCGGGGTATGGATGTTCTTTGGAATCGCCATCGCCATGCTGCCGCTCAGCATTGGCCCCGACCCTGACATTCTGAGCCGCATTGCCCCCGGCGCTGCCTGGGCCATCGCGCTGCTCGCTTCCATGTTGTCGCTGGAGCGCGTCTTTGCGCCGGATCAACTGGACGGCTCGCTGGACCTCCTGCTGCTACATGCCCCCAGCCCCCATGTATTGGTGCTCGCCAAAAGCTTCGCCCACTGGCTGGTCACCGGCCTGCCCTTCGTGGTCCTGGCGCCAGTGGCGGCCATCGCTCTCGGGATGGAAATGCGTGGCGTCCTGCCACTTGCCGGTGCCCTTCTAATCGGGACCCCGGCATTGTCGCTTATCGGAACATTGGGGGCAGCGCTGACCGCGCCGCTACGGCGTGGTGGAATCCTTGCTGCGCTGATCGTTCTGCCCCAAACCATTCCCGTGCTAATTTTCGGAACCGCTGCCGTGAGTGAAACCCTCATGGGACGTGACTCCGGGGCGTACTTCTCCGTGCTGGGAGCCTTTACGCTTGCCGCGCTGGCTCTTGCGCCGTATGCAGGCAACGCCGCCCTGCGGGCAGTACGCAACTAGAGCCCTCCCGCCGCCGCATGCCGTTATCTGGACCGACTTGATGGCCAAGGCCTTGCACCGATTGGCCAACCCGGCCCGCTTCCTCAGGATTGCCTCCCCGCTCCTGCCCTGGATCGCTGCCGGGGCGGCGGTATGCACGGCTGCCGGGCTCTGGTTTGGATTGGTCGATTCCCCGCCCGACTATCAACAGGGCGATGCCGCGCGGATCATGTACGTGCATGTGCCCGCCGCCTGGAACGCGCTCGCCGGATATACCGGGCTGGCCATTGCCAGCGCCGTTGCCCTGATCTGGCGGCACCCCCTTGCCCTGGTGGCGGCTCGCTGCATCGCACCGATCGGTGCCTGCTTCACGGTGATCGCCATCGCCACGGGTTCCATATGGGGCCATCCCATGTGGGGTACCTGGTGGGTTTGGGATGCGCGGTTGACCTCGGTTGTCGTTTTGTTGTTCCTGTACTTGGGCTATATCGCGCTGCTTCATGCGTTCGACGAACAGGAAACCGGGGAACGGGCGGCCACGGTGCTCGCGCTGATCGGTGCCGTTAACTTGCCGGTCATCAAGTTCTCCGTGGATTGGTGGAACACCCTTCATCAACCGGCCAGCATCCTGCGTTTCGGCGGACCTTCGATTGACCCGGCGATGCTGCTGCCGCTGATGCTGATGGCCGGAGGATTCACGCTGCTGTTCGCTTACCTGGTCATCATTCGGATGCAGACCGAGCTCGCCCGACGTCGTGTGATGGCGCTACGGCGGGCTGCGCTGGCCGTGTCCCAGCCTGGCGATGCCTGAGTTGAGCGCGTTCCTGGCGATGGGCGGCTACGGCGCCTACGTCTGGTCCGCGTACACGATTACCGGTCTGATCCTGGCACTCCTGGTTGCGGCGAGCCTGCGGGCGCGTCGATCGATGCGGGCGAGCCTCGACGAGGCCGAGCAGGCCTCGCCCCGGAGGCGCACGCGTTGACCCGCAAGCATCAGCGTCTCCTCGGCCTCCTCTCGGCTGGCGTGGTCCTGGGAGTCGCGGCAACCCTCGTATTCCAGGCGCTCGATGACACGCTCGTCTTCTTCTACAGCCCGACCCAGGCCGCCGAACGCCAGTTCCGTCCCGGAGAGGCCATCCGGCTCGGCGGCCTGGTCAAGGCCGAGAGCGTGCAGCATTCGGACGATAGCCTGAAGGTCTGGTTCGTAGTGACCGACGGCGCCAACGACGTCACGGTCGCGTACGACGGGATCCTGCCGGACCTGTTCCGTGACGAGCAGGGCGTCGTCGCCGAGGGCAGCTTTCTGCCGGACGGCACCTTTGCCGCGACCGAAGTGCTTGCCCGGCATGACGAAAACTACATGCCCAAGGAAGTCGCCGAGGCACTCCGGGAGCAGGGGATGTTCGTGGGCGAAGACGGCGAGAAGAGCTACTGAGCATCCGTCACGCGTCGGACCCGCGCCCCAACGTTCCTGCCGTCGCCGCGGTGTGCGTGTCAGCGGATCCATCCCTCTCCGCGACAGCCGAGTTTTGACAGCTGGCAGAAGCTCCGCAGAAGCGGTAGGCAACTAGCGGACAGGCCTGTGTTGCGGCTGACCACAGTTGCGGTCATGGATCGTTCCGTCATTCCGATATCGTCATCAGACGTAGGTGCGGCGAAGTCTCGTACGACAGCGCTCGTTTGACCGCACCTGATGAGCCGACAAAGCAGAGTCTGAGCCATCAAGGCCGGATTGCGGCCGGCATGGCCGGGTCCCCGCCACAGAATCACGCGACCAATCGCTGCGATCATTCCGTGCAGTCGAGTCCCCATGCATCTTCCACGGCCCGCGTGTGGCCGTTTCGGGCTGAACGACGGAGGATGCCGGACACTCGCGCCAGTTCCCGTCGTTGGAGGCGTGGGAGAACGCCTTTCCGGAAGCGAGGTCTTGAGAAGGGCCTGCGACCAGCGAGCCCCCACAACCGAAGAAACAGACCGCTTCTATCGCATCAGGTCGTATGCAAGCTTGGCGGCAGCAGCGTCCATGACCGCCACTCCGACCGAATCGTAGATGACGGTAGCGCCTGACGGCACCTGCTGCACGCCGAGATACACCTCTCCGACCTCGGCAAAGATCTCGCAGCCGGACCCTCGAACGTTGCCGGACTGATCCAACGCAGCTTCACGCGATTCCACAACAACGGTGTGCCGCATGGCCGCGTCGTCGAGTTCACGGCCGTCGCGGGTATTCCACCCGACAGCGGCTACGAAAGCGCCTGACTTCAGCCAGTCTCCCATCAAGATGGGCTCCTTGGCCGACGTGGTACAGGCCACGATGTCGGCTCCCCGCACCGCACGCTCAGCATCGTCCACGAAAACGGCCCCAACGGCGTTTGCGGCAGCCCGTCCGGAAGTTTCATTCCGCGCCCAGAGCCGAAGCTCTCCACAGGGGCGGACGTGGGTCAGCGCCCGGGCATGGGCACGGGCCTGAACGCCGCTCCCCATGATCGTCACCACTGCAGACGTCGGAACCGACAACGCACGGGCTGCTGCGGCTGATGCTGCTGCAGTCCGCATCTCGGTAATCAGCCGTCCATCAAGTGCCGCAACGGGTGCTCCGTTGTCCCCGTCGAACAGGAGGATGACCGCCTGATGGGTCGGAAATTCCGTGCCGGCATTGGCGTGGTAAAACGTCACGACCTTTACCGCGATCACACTCCCGGCGGCGGGCATTGTGCCGAGAAAGGCATCGTGTCCCGGAACCGGCACCATTTGGCGGAGCGGCTGCGCCACCTGCCCAGACGACAGCGCGCACATCGCCTTCTCGATCTCATCGATAAGGGGCTTCCATTCCAGCACGCGCGCGACCGCGGACTCATTGAAGAACGGTAATTCCTCCAGACCTCGATGGGTCATTTCGTTTTCCTTCGCGGTCGGCCATCGCTAGCGTGAGGGTGCACGGCGGGGCTATCCGAACGGCCCGGCAGGCCCATTTGCCTGAGATACGGCGCGCCGCTTATCGGAGCCCCTAACGCTGCCGCCAACGGCACATCGCGTGGCAACCTATTCCGCTTCGACAGAGGGTGTCACGTCGCAGCAACCGTCTTTCGTGTCATTCGAAGGAGCATGGAGCGGATTGGTATCGGCACCGTACCAAGCAATGTCGTCGTGCGTATGGAACACTTCCCACCGCACTCCCACGGGGTCCAACGACCAAGTCTTGTCTGACTTGTTGTAACAGCATTCTGCCGACGATTGCTCGATCAGCGGCGCCTCTGCCCGGGCCAATTGCTTCGTCACCCCTTCCAGTTCCGCTTCGTCACCGACCTGAATTCCGAGGTGGTCTACGCCTTCCTTGCATCCTCGCGAATCCAGGACGAAGTTCACGCGCGGGTCTTCGAGCATCCACTTCGCGTAACCGGGCTTCCTGACAGTCGGTTCCGCATCAAACAACTTCGTGTAGAACTCGACCGAATGCTCGAGGTTCGTAACCCCGACGGATACGTGAAGGCGTTTCATGGCTTAACCTTTCCAGTTCACGGACTCGCAAAGATTGCCCTTGTTGCTGAGCAACATCATGTGGTGCCCACAGCCGTTGCTGTCAATCGCCAAACTTGCGGTCGCCCCAAGCCCCTACCTGATCATGACTTAGCGGGATAGCGCCGCAGCGGTAGGTGGCCGACGGGGATAGACGACCATGCCCCGCGGATCATCATACCTGCGACTCCGGGCTACAAGCGCTCTGGCAATGGCCACAAACAAGCGTCAGGAGACGACCGCTCGACTCGTGGACGCCATTAACGGGAATAACGCGGTGCTCCCAGGAGTGCAGAGATGCTTGCCGGGAGTTTCCATCCTGATATGTCGAAAACCAACCGCCATTCATCGACCGCCAGGAAGAAATGACGCGTGGGTCACAGAGGGACTTTGAAACCGATTGAAATCGCCCAATAGCGCGGACCCGGCACAGATACGCCATAGGAGACAGGCGCGCCGCCCGGCTCGACCGTGGATTCGTGCCCGCGCAATGGTTGCCAAGCGTGGCCATCATCGAGGAAATCGTCCAGCGCCCGCCCGTAACGCAGTTTCCCGGTCACAATCCGGCCACTCTCCAGATCGTAATCCACCCCCAGGATCAACTGATATCCCACTAGCCAGTCCGACACGCTAGCGGCAGCACGGGACTCCTTGTTCGCTGCTTCGGGATGTCGAGGCGGATCCAGCGCCAGCAGGGCAGCTACACCGCGCCGAATCGAGATGGCCGAATAGTGGATCTCTACTCTCGACGTCCCCACTCCAACGCCAACAAACGGCCTCAACGCCATCTCGCCAAGACTTGAAAAATCGTAGTAAAGGTTGGCGAAGAGGCTATGGGTGTGGAACTCTCCTATTTCCTCTTCACGAACGGAGAACTCTTTCTGCTTGGGATCACCGGGAACCACCAAGTCTACCTTGTCCCCATCGCGACGATGATGGACGTACTCGACCTCGAAGCGGTATGGCCCGGAACTGGAATACCCGACCTGGATGCCAGCCAGTAGACCGCCACTCAGTTCGAATTCGTTCGCGTTTGACGGCAGTTCTCTCGGCTGACATTGATCGGCAGGTAACGGCAGCCGCAATCCATCGATGACCACGGGTTCGAACCATTGGTCGCAATTTGTCGGAATGCCATGATGGGTTCGTGTGGACCGTAGCGTGGTTGCCGCAGAGATACCGATGTCAATGCCAGCGTAAGACCCCGGGCGCCGATCATCACCCACCGCCGAAGGCACCATGGCAAAGGCTGACAACAGCACACCCAGTCCGAAAGGGAATATCGCAAGACCACCGTGTCGCAAAGCTCTGCATTGCCAAGGAGCCCTTCTGCCGATCGAAGTTCCTGCGATTTCCGTGACGGGCAAGATCACCAAGTCCTGCCTCCCTTCTCTTGTTGGCATCACTATACCGGCCGTATCGTCCCACTGATTACCCTTGGACCGTCCCGGTCGACCGCTACTTCGGCCGGCGGGCGTGGATCAGCCGGGTCATTCCCGGAACCATCTCCTCGTCATGGGGCATAGTGAATCCGATTTCGGCCATCCGACCCTTCAGCCAGCCAGGCGTGACCGAGCGCGCATCCGGCGTAAAGGCCATGTGCTGCAATTGCCATAGCGCCGCCATCGGCGGGCCGGTGCGATCATCCTCCACCATGAAGTCGTGGACGATGAAATGGCCGCCCGGAGCAAGGCAGTCGTAGGCCTGCTGCACCAGCCGGGGCAGTTCGCTCCCGGGGACGCCGCTGAACAGGTACGACATCAGGATGGCGTCCTGCTCCGTCGGCCACTCGGTCTTCAGCGCATTGGCGGGGATGTAGCGCACCCGGTCCACCATCCCGGCCTCGGAAATGAATCGCCAGCCGATCTCGGCGACATTCGGGAAGTCGATGATGGTCGAGACCAGATCGGGAAAAGTCTCCAGCAGTTGGATGGTCATGCTGCCCGTGCCACCACCGACATCCAGCAGATTGTGGCAGTCCGTAAGGTCAATCAGCCGGGCCAGCGTGCGGCCGGGCCCGAGTGAGCCGGCATGCTGCGCCTCACTGTAGAGGGTGGCCTGTTCCGGGTCCGACATCCAGTGCTGGTAGCTGTCCACCGCCTCTGGGTCGAGCGACCCATCGAGCACTTCGTTCAATTGCGTGAGAAACGGATACATCTGCCTGTCGATCTGGTAGCGCAGGTAATCGCCGAAATCGTGCCGAGCCCCACGCACTAGGAAGTCCGTCGCGCCCGGCGCGTTGAAATAGCTGTCGGCCTCGCGGTCCACGAGGCCGATCGCGGTCAGGGCCGTCATTAGCGTCGTGATCCGGTTCATTGGGACGCTTGTCCTCTTGGCGAGTGCCCGCGCCGTCTTCGGGCCGTCGGCGAGCTGGCTGAAGACATCGACATGCAGGGCCGCAAAGAGCGCCTTGGAAGCCATGAAGCCAAAAGCCAGCCGCGATACATCCTCGGCCGTTTCGGCCAATCGTTCCGCCATCAGAAAGAACCCCGCAAAGCCAGATAACTGCTAAGCTCAATAACTTGGCACGGGACAGGCCGGTTTTCAATCGCGGAAAATTTTTGATTTGGATTACACGGCCGATCTTCTCTTCATTTACACATTTATCTTTTGAGCGCCGCAGTTGCAAATCTCATATCGCCGCTATTGTTAAAGTAAGCGATCGTCATTCCAACACGTCGTATTCTAGGCGGCTTACGCAGTGGCAGCATGTATGCTCGAAATAAAGGTAAACAACCGTTCTATGACCGAATGCGGTTGTCCGGTAAAGACTGAGGAAATGCAGTGAACGCCGCTAAGTTGTTTCGTGGAAACACACGGGAGCCATCATCGGTTGTTTGCGGTCGACCTTTCCGGCTCGATCGCAGTCGCATCGAATCATTTCATTAAGGATTCTGGTATATCTATAGTCACGAAACACGTTTGCAGCGGCAAATTCACCGCCTTCCCGCGCTGCATCAAGAGGAATTATGAGCAACATCAGCGTGGAATCACTGCACCCTGAATTCGGTGCGCAGATTTCTGGAATGGACATGCATGTTCCATTGTCCAGAGACCGCATTGACGAAGTTCATGGCCTCGTTGACCGCTATTCGTTCCTTTGTTTTCCGGATCAGTCATTTGACGATGCCCGCCAGCTCGCGCTGACTTGCAGCCTGGGAGAGCCGGAAGAAAATCACGTCATATTTGGCCAGCAGGGAGTAATCAACTTCTTCGGGACGATCGGCAACGTCCAGGAAGACGGAAGTCAACTAGGTAACCGCCACAAGCGAGTTGTATTTTCCACCGGCAACAACATGTGGCACACGGATTCCTCGTTTCGCCGAGTTCCTTCCTACGTCTCCATCATGTGCGTGTACGAGGTCCCCGAGCAGGGAGGCCAGACCCAATTCGTAAGTTCCCGGGCTGCCTACGAACGACTTCCGGACGCTCTCAAGAGCGAGATCGACCCGCTCATCGTCATTCACGATTATGTGTTCTCCCGAAGCAAGGTCAGCCCAGACGCGGTGACTCCGTCCCACGCGAAATCCTTGCCACCAGTCAGGCAGAAGCTGGTGCGGACCAATCCGCGAACCGGCGCCAAGAACTACTACGTCGGCTCCCACGCCAAGGTCGTCGAAGGCTGGGGCCAGCAGGGCAGCCGTCGCTTGCTGGATGACCTGCTGGACCGTGCAGTCGGACAGGAACACGTGTACACCCACGATTGGCGACCCGGCCAGCTGGTTATCTGGGACAATCGAACGCTGCTGCACCGCGGAACCGGATACGACGCCGACCGCTATCGCCGGTACATGCGTCAAACGCGCGTGCGCGGCGTCTCGACGCTGGAAGAAGCATGAGCACCACTGCGGATCTACCCGTGACACCAGCGGGCGTTTCCGGCTAGTGAGACGCTTGAGTGCCGACTCTCGTTACACCTCAGCACCTTCGGCAGGCCTGACCCGCCGCGGATACGCAAGGCCGGTCCAGTTCACTCCCGGAAGACGCACGGACGCGCCAGCAGAGACGCTTTGCTCCGCCCACACGACGATGCAGCGGAACCCCGCTCAGTGAAGAATTCCGGCTACACCGCCTCCAACATCGAGATACTCAAGGGATTGGAGGCTGTCCGGAAGAATCCGGGGATGTACGTCGGCGGCACCGGCGAGACCGCCATGCATCATCTCGCCGCCGAGATCCTCGACAATGCAATCGACGAAGCGTTGGCAGGCCACGCAAGCCAGATCAGTGTTGCGCTTGAGACCGGCAACATCCTGACAATCAGCGACGACGGGCGGGGCATTCCGGTGGAACCCCACCCGGAAATGCCGGAGATGTCCGGGGTTGAAGTTGCAAGCACGCTCCTGCACGCCGGCGGCAAATTCGGTGAAACGGCGTACCGGACGTCCGGGGGCCTGCACGGGGTGGGACTCTCGGTTGTCAACGCCCTGTCCTCGGAACTGACCGTTGAGGTCGCCCGTGATAACGCTCGCTGGAGTCAGTCCTACCGCCGCGGGATTCCCATGGGGCCGCTGGAGCCAGTGGGGAAAGCGGGCCGCCGCACGGGCACCAAGGTCCGTTTCACTCCGGACGGGGAGATCTTTGAAGAAGGAACGGCGTTACGGCCCTCCCTGCTCTTCGCCATGGCCCGCGACAAGGCGAGACTGGTATCGACGATCACAATCATGTGGCGATGCGACCCGATTCTGATCGACACAGAAACTGACGTTCCGACGTCCACGATGCTCCACTTTCCTGGCGGGTTGCGCGACTTCGTCGAGGAGAGCATCCGGGACGTGCCGACCATCACCGTTGAATCCTTTGCCGGCAGCACGGAACTGCCGGGGGGCGGGCGCATCGAGTGGGCGGCCGTCTGGCCGGAGCACGGTGACGGGGCTTTGCAGAGCTGGTGCAACACGATTCCGACCCCCCTGGGCGGCACCCACGAAGCGGGGCTGCGCGCGGCGCTCACGCGCGGCGCGCGCTCTTACGGGGATCTGGTCAAGCACAAACGTGCCGGCGACATCACGGCTGAGGATGTCTGCGGTGCCGCCCGAATGGCTCTTTCCGTGTTCGTCAGTGCGCCCCAGTTTCAGGGGCAGACCAAGGAGAAACTGACCACCACTTCGACACGCCAGCACGTCGAAAGCGCCGTCAGGAATGCCTTCGAGCACTGGCTCGCGAATGACCCGAAGACCTCGAACGCGCTCCTGGAGCACTGTGTCCAGCGGCTGGAAGAGCGGTTGCGACGAAAGCTGGACAAGCAAACCCCGCGCGCGACCCCGGCACGACGCCTGCGTCTCCCCGGGAAGTTGGCCGATTGCACTCGCACGTCCGCCGAAGGCACCGAGATCTTCATCGTGGAGGGTGATTCGGCCGGCGGTTCCGCCAAGCAGGCGCGCTCGCGGGAGACGCAGGCGGTACTGGCGTTGCGAGGGAAGATCCTCAATGTCGCGAGCGCCAGCGCGGACAAACTCCGCAACAACCAGGAACTCAACAATCTCGTCCAGGCCCTGGGATGCGGAACAGGCGACACCTGCGAACTTGGACAACTCCGCTACGACCGCGTTATCATCATGACCGATGCGGACGTGGACGGCGCTCATATCGCGTCTCTTCTTCTCACGTTCTTTTTCTCCGAGATGCGCCCGCTTGTGGAAGACGGTCGCCTGTATCTGGCCCAGCCGCCGCTTTACCGAATCGCGCAGGCAGGCAATACGCGGTATGCACGTGACGATGACCACCGAGATGAATTGCTCAGGGATATTTTTGATGGGTCGAAGAAAGTCGACATCAGCAGATTCAAGGGCCTTGGTGAAATGCCCGCGGCCCAGTTGCGCAGCACCACCATGGATCCGGAAATGCGCACGCTGATACGAGTAGATCTTCCCAGGGACCAGCACGAAACCGCTGGCGTCCTGGTCAAAGAAGTCATGGGACGAAACCCGGAAAAGCGACTCGCCTTTATCCGCGCCCGGGCTCCGGAAGCCGTGGGCCTCGACCTTTGAGTAACCGTCCGAGCACGATCACCTCGTTCGGTCAATTCCGGCTATCGGAGCCGGTCCAGCGGGCGATTCGGGATGCCCGGTTTACGACGCCGACGCCGGTCCAGCAGGCGGCTATCCCGTTGGCAATCGAACGACGCGACATCCTGGCTACCGCGCAGACGGGGACGGGAAAAACTGCCGCGTTCACGCTCCCGATGATCGACCGGCTTGCCGGAGGGCGGGCCCGGGCGCGGATGCCCCGCGCGTTGATTCTCGAGCCCGTCAGAGAGCTTGCGCTCCAGGTTCAGGAACAGGTGAACCTGTTTTCCGCGCATGTGAATCTGTCGTCCGAGCTCTTCATCGGCGGCGTCAACATCGGCCCCCAGATCCGTCGGGCGGCGCAACCGGTCGACGTCATGATCGCCACACCGGGTCGCCTGCTCGACTTGTTCGACCGTGGCGCATTGCTGCTGATCGGCGTGGAGATCCTGGTAATCGACGAGGCGGATCGCATGCTCGACATGGGGTTCATTCCCGACATCGAGAGCATCGTCGCCAAGCTGCCGGTACGTCGGCAGACCATGATGCTGTCTGCGACCATGCCGCCGGAGATCGGACGGATCGCCAAGCGTTTCCTGCAGCGGCCGGCGCGGGTTTCCGTGGCCCCCCCGGCCGCGACCACGGAGTTGGTGGAGCAGTCCGTCATTCATTGCCGCGCCGGCGACAAGGACCGAATCCTGCGAACGTTATTGGGCAATCCAACCATCGAGTCGGCGCTCGTGTTCTGCAACCGCAAACGGACAGTCGACGAGTTGGTACGGACGCTGCGACGTGACCGGGTCCAGGTCGAACCCCTGCACGGAGACATGGCCCAGCCGGTCCGCCTTAAGACCATGGAGGCGTTTCGGGGCGGCGAGATCCGCGTTCTGGTCGCCACCGACGTGGCGGGACGCGGACTGGACGTGCGCGGGATCAGCCACGTGCTCAACTACGATGTGCCGACGCAGCCGGAGGACTACGTGCACCATATCGGTCGCACCGGGCGTGCCGGCACTCCTGGAACGTCCATCACCCTTGCAGCGTCCGCGGAACGCGAGCACCTCGAGGCCATCGAGAAGCTGATCAACCTGAAGATTCGTGTGCAACGGCCCGACGAGGGTGCCGCACCCGCCGTTTCGTCGCCTGCCGAGCACAAACCCGAGGCTAAACCCGACACGGCCAGGCGTACCAAGAGGAACACCTCACCGGATCACGCGCCTGGCTCAGACGGCTCCAGCCATCCACTTGCGCACATCCTCGCTCCCGCCGCCCCTCGCCACAGGACGCCGCCGGTCCGGCAGCACCGCAACGGCATCGCGGCGGCTCCGAAGCGCACACCCTCCTGGAGCGAAACCGTCGGGAAGGCACGGCGCCGGCATCAGGACGCCGACACGGAACCGGCCAAGCGAGGCCCGTCGAGGAAGAGCTATCGCCGGAGCCAATCCACACCGAACCCGAACGCGGGTACCGACAACCGCCCCGCCGCCGCACGAACTTCCCGGGGGTCGAAGTTCTTCAGGGACTCAGAGCACGTGCCGGCGTTCCTTCGATCCACCACGGCCCCGACCGACTAGCCGGGCATGCCGCGCGCTCCCGAGATGGTCCTGACCGGGGGGACGGTCGTCACCCGGGACGGCATCCACCGCGCTGACATCGCCATTCGCGACGGGACGATCGCCGGCATCGGACGAGAGGCTCGCGGCGGACAGAAGCTCGACATCACCGGCCTCACGGTGCTGCCGGGCGTCATCGATAGCCAAGTCCACTTCCGGGAGCCCGGGCACGAACAGAAGGAAAATCTCGAATCCGGCACCCGGGCAGCCCTGCTTGGTGGCGTCTGCAGCGTATTCGAGATGCCGAACACCGCGCCGCCGACGACCACCGCGGAAGCGCTCGACGACAAATTCCGGCGCGCTCGCGGACGGGCATGGGTCGATCATGCCTTTTTCATCGGAGCCAGTCCCGACAACATCGAGGAGCTTGCCGAACTCGAACGCCTGCCCGGGTGTACCGGCGTAAAGATCTTCATGGGCAGCTCGACCGGAACCCTGCTGGTGCCGGATGACAAGTCACTTGCCCGCGTCCTGGCATCGGGAACACGCCGATGTGCCATCCACGCCGAAGATGAAGATCGCCTGAATGAGCGCAAGGCGCTCATCACGGACGGTGCAAGCGTCGAGATACATCCGGAAGTCCGGGATCCGGTCTCCGCACTCAGGGCGACCCGCCGAATTCTGGAATTGGCGCGGGCCGCAGGCAGGCCCGTCCACGTCCTGCATATCTCGACAGCGGACGAACTCCCGCTGCTGGCCGCAGCCAAGGACATTGCGACGGCAGAAACCACGCCCAACCACCTGACCCTGACGGCTCCGCAGTGCTACCGGGAACTCGGCGCCCTGGCCCAGATGAATCCACCCGTCCGGGATCAGGCCCATCAAGATGCATTGTGGGAGCAAGGGATTCGCGGCGGCGTCATTGATGTGATCGGCTCCGACCACGCCCCGCACACGCTCGAGGAAAAGGCTCTGCCCTACCCCCAAAGCCCTTCCGGCATGCCGGGAACCCAGACGCTGCTGCCGGTCATGCTGGACCACGTGCATCGCGGGCGGCTGACCCTCGAGCGACTCGCCGAACTGGCTTCCTGGATGCCGGCCCGCATCTACGGGGCAAGCAGGAAAGGCGCGCTGGCCGTCGGCTACGACGCTGACCTCACCATCGTCGACCTCAACGCCACACGCACGATCCGTAACGACTGGATCGCCTCGCCGGCGGGCTGGACCCCGTTCGACGGAAAGACCGTCCACGGCTGGCCGATCATGACGATGATCCGGGGCCGCGTGGCGATGCGGGAGGATGAAGTGCTGGGATCGCCCATGGGCCAACCGGTGACCTTCGAGACCGACACGGATGACTAGCTTCCGCTGGTTTCTCGCGACCGCCGCGGTCGCGCTGATCCCGATTGGCGGCGCCGCCGACATGTCGAACCTTCCGAGCGACCTGGCCCAGCGATCGCTCATCCTGGACATGGACTCCGGAGAACTCGGCCTTTACCGAATCGAGCCTCGCAACCCGGGGCCGTTTCACGCGTTCACCCGCCTCGATGTGGCGATGCTCGAGAACTCGGTCTCTGATCCGCACCAATGGGTACTTGACCGCGTCTCCGCAGAGACCGGGGCGTTCGCCGAAGCAGCGCTTCTCCTGTTCGACCCCGACAACCCGTATGCGGGCGCCCGGATCAATGACATCGACCCCTCTCCCGAATCCGTGCACGCGACGCTGGAACTGGTTGCCGAGCGCCCCCAACACTTTTGCGAAGGCCCCACCGAGTCGTACAATGATTCAGGATTAACGATTGAGGTTGACTGCGCATTTTGGCTGGGCGGAACGAGCAGCCATCTGCTCGTGCGGCTGCAGCAAGCCGGTTCGACCTGGTACGTGGTCGTGGCCCGGGCACAAAATCCCCGTCGCTACCGCCAGCTCTTCGCGATCGCGGACTCGCTTCACTTCTAGGAGACCCTTGATCAATGACCGCCACCGCTACCGCCGCTTCGGTGACCGTTCCGTCCGCTCCCAAGCCCGCGTTCGATTGGGCTGATCCCCTGCT